>CAZWXA010000254.1:0-463 GCA_964637755.1 uncultured bacterium
AGGTTGACCGAACGGAAGTCGCGCTTCTTCACGTAAATCGGCTGCATGCTGGCGTTCGCCGGCTGAAAGCGGATGACATCGCCCTCCGGGTAATAGCGCTTCACCGTGGCCTCGTCCTCGATGAGGGCGACCACGATGTCCCCCTTCTCCGCCGCCAGCGACTTCTTCACGAAGATGAAGTCGCCGTCGTGGATGCCGTCGTCGATCATCGACTCGCCCTTCACGCGCAGCGCGAACACCTCGCGGTTCGCGCCGATGAAGAAGCGATCGACCTTGACCGTGTCCTCGATGTTCTCGACCGCGAGGAGCGGCGCGCCGGCGGCGACGCGCCCCACGATCGGGACCTCGACGAGGTCGCCGTCGAGCACCGCCGCGACGGCCGGCGCGCCGGGGATCCGGATCGGTCGCAGCGCCCGTGACTTCAGATCCTCGCGCGCCAGGTAGCCTTTCTTCTCCAGCGCCT
>CAZWXA010000254.1:473-6132 GCA_964637755.1 uncultured bacterium
ATCTCGCGCAGCGTCGGCGGATAGCCTCGCGACGTGATCGACTGCTCGATGAACGCCAGCACTTCCTTCTGTCGATCCGTCAGTGCGTCTCGGTCACCCATTGAGTGCCTCCTGAACAGATACATCGTACTGAACATCCAAGTACAGTCAACATTCTTTCAGCAGGTGTCGCCCCTTTGCCGGCCCGCCGCCGGGGGCATAGACTCCGGGCATGCGCAACCTCGGCATCGCCTTGTGTCTCCTGCTCGTCGCGGGTAGCGCCTTCGCCGCCGCGACCGCCTACAAGAAGTTCAAGGGGCAGATCATCGCGACGACCGATCAGGTCCCCATGGACCTCGACGACAAGTCGCTCATCGCCGAGCTCAAGAAGGTCGGCAAGACGACGATCGAGAAGAACTCCGGTGGGACCTGGACCTTCAACTTCATGGCCTTCCTGACCAAGAAGCCGGGCGTCGACACCATCAACGTCGTCGTCTACCCGACGAGCGTGCAGGCGGCGGGGGGGATCCGCGTCGTCGTGATGCTGAAGGACTACCGGCTCGATCTCGACGGGATGGCGCGGGCCATCACGCCGCTCACCAAGCTCGTGTTCATCGCCAACCCGAACAATCCCACCGCGACCATCGTGACCGCCGACGAGGTCGAGCACTTCATGGCGCGCGTCCCGGAGCGGACGATCGTGATCTTCGACGAGGCGTACATCGAGTTCGCCCAGGGCCTCGACTTCCCCGACTCGCTCGCGTACGCCAAGCAGGGGCGCAAGGTCGTCGTCCTCCGGACGTTCTCGAAGGCCGCGAGCCTGGCCGGTCTGCGCGTGGGCTACGGCATCGGCGATCCGGACGCCATCGCCCTCCTGAACCGCATCCGGCCGCCCTTCAACGTCAACTCGCTGGCGCAGGCAGCCGCCCTGGCCGCGCTCGAGGACGAATCCCACGTGCTGGAGTGCGTCCGCCTGATCGACGCCGGCCGGCACTTCCTCTACGACGAGTTCAAGACCCTCGGCATCAAGTACGTGCCGTCCAGGGCGAACTTCATCCTGGTCGACGTGGGGCGGAGCGCGGCGGACATCTACCAGAATCTCCTCCGCGAAGGCGTGATCGTGCGCCCCCTGACGTCCTTCGGCATGGAGACGGCGCTCCGGATCACCATCGGGACGCCGCAGGAGAACCGCAAGCTCGTGAAGGGCCTGCGGGCCGTGCTCGGGAAGAAGCCGGCGTGATCGAGCAGCTGGCGATCGTCGGGCTCGGCCTCCTCGGTGGCTCGGTGGCGAAGGCCGCCCGGACACGCGGCTTGGCCCGGCGGATCGTGGCCGTGGGCCGGAGCACGCAGCGGCTCGAGGCGGCCCGCCGGGACGGCGCGGTGGACCGGGTGACCACGGAGCTCGGCCCGGGCCTGCGCGAGGCCGACTTCGTCGTGCTGGCGGCGCCGGTCGTCGCGATCGAGCGCATGCTCCCGGAGGTGTGGCGCGCCGCGCGGCCGGACGCCACGGTCACCGACGTGGGCAGCGCGAAGGCCGCCATCGTCCGGGCCGCCGAGGGGCTGGCCGCGATCCGGCCCTTCGCCTTCGTGGGCAGTCACCCGATGGCCGGCTCCGAGCAGAGCGGATACGCCGTGGCACGCGCGGACCTGTTCGAGGGCGCGACGGTCGTCGTCACGCCGACCGAGGGGACGGGCGCCGAGGCCGGCAAGCGCGTCACGGAGTTCTGGGAAGCCCTCGGCGCGCGCGTCGTGGCGCTCGAGCCGGAGCCGCACGACCGGATCGTGGCGGCGATCAGCCACCTGCCGCACCTGATCGCCTACGCGCTGGTGGAGTCCGTGGAGCGGCTCGATGGAGCGGCGTTCGACCTGGCGGCGCGCGGTTTCAAGGACACGACCCGGATCGCCGCGTCGGACCCTCGCGTCTGGAGCGAGATCTTCCTTGCCAACCACGCGGCGCTCGCGGACACCCTGGCCGCCTTCCGCGCCGCGCTCGGGGAGATGGAACGTCTGATCGCCGGGGGGGCGCGCGACGCGCTCGAGCAGAAGCTCACCCACGTCAAGTCCGTCAGGGAACGCCTGTCGTGAGGCTCCGCGTGCGGCCGGTCACGGGCCTCACCGGCACGATCGAGGTGCCCGGCGACAAGTCGATCTCCCATCGCGCGGCACTGCTCGGCGCCGTCGCCGAAGGCCCGACGGAGGTCTCCGGCTACCTCGAGGCGGACGACTGCCTGCATACCCTCGGCGCGCTGGAGAAGCTCGGGGTCGAGGTCGCGCGCAAGGGCCCCGGCCACTACCGGATCTCGGGGGTCGGGCTGGCGGGGCTCCGGGAGCCGGAGACGGTGATCGACTGCGGGAATTCCGGAACGACCGCCCGCCTGCTGCTCGGCGTGCTCGCGGGCCAGCCGTTCTGGACCATGCTGACCGGCGACGATTCCCTGCGGCGCCGTCCGATGGCGCGGGTATCGGTGCCGCTCCGCGAGATGGGCGCGACGATCGTCGGCCGGGCCGACGGTACCCGGCTGCCGCTCGGGATCCGTGGCGCGCGGCCGCTCTCTCCGATCCGGCACCGGTCGCCGGTCGCCTCGGCGCAGGTGAAGTCGGCTGTCCTGCTGGCGGGGCTCTGGGCCGACGGGCCGGTGGTCGTCGAGGAACCCTCGCCGTCGCGTGACCACTCGGAGCGAATGCTCCGGCAGTTCGGCGCGCGGCTGACCGCCGACGGTCCGACCGTCACGCTCCTGCCCGGCGCGCCGTTGCGCGGGTGCGCGGTGGACGTGCCTGGAGACCTCTCGTCCGCCGCGTTCTTCCTCGTCGCGGGCGCGATCGTCCCCGGCAGCCTCCTGACGATCCGGGACGTCAGCGTGAATCCGACGCGTACCGGGGTGCTCGACGCCCTCGAGGCGATGGGCGTCCGTGTCACGCGGGACGCGCAGCAGGACTTGGTCGAGCCGACCGCCACCCTGACGGTCGGGGCGACCCGCCTCCGCGGCACGGCGCTCGGTGGAGCGGTCATCCCGCGGCTCATCGACGAAGTCCCGGCGCTCGCCGTCGCCGCCGCGGTGGCGAGCGGGGCCACCGAGATCCGCGACGCCGCCGAGCTGCGCGTGAAGGAGTCCGATCGGATCACGGCGCTCGCGCGAGAGCTCGGGCGGATGGGTGTCCGGATCGAGGAGCGCCCCGATGGGTTGCGGATCGCCGGGGGGGCAGCCCTGCGAGGTGCCGCGGTCGAGAGCGGCGGCGACCATCGCGTCGCGATGGCGCTGGTCGTAGCCGGGCTGGCCGCGAGGGGCGAGACGGTCGTCGCGGACACCGCGTGCATCGCGACCTCGTTCCCGGGCTTCGTCGAGATGGTCAACCGGCTCGCGGGACGCGACGCGGTGACGGTCGAGCCGTGAGCGAGCGTGAGCCGGTCATCACGATCGATGGGCCTGCTGGTGCCGGGAAGAGCACGGTCGCGGTCCGGCTCGCCCGGCGGCTCGGGTACCGGCGGGTCGACACGGGCGCGATGTACCGCGCCGTGGCCGTGAGCGTCCTGGCGGCGGGGATCGCGCCGGAGGACGGGCCGGAGCTCCGGGCGCACCTCGCGCAGACGAGGCTCGAGTCGGACGGCACGCGGGTCAGGGTGAACGGACGAGACGTCACGGGTGAGATCCGCACCCAGGAGATCGGCGAGCTGACGTCGCGGCTGACCGTGCTCGAGCCCGTTCGGGCCGCGGTCACCCCCCTCCAGAGGCAGCTCGCGTCGGCGGGCGGGGTGGTACTCGACGGGCGCGACACCGGAACCGTCGTCTGCCCGGACGCCGCGGTGAAGTTCTACCTCGACGCCTCGCTCGAGGCGCGGGCGGAGCGGCGCCATCGCGACCTGATGGAGACCGGTGTCACGACGAGCCTTGACGCGGTGCGGAAGGAAATCGCGGCGCGAGACGAGCAGGATATGACCCGCGCGCTGGCGCCGCTCCGGGCGGCGCCGGACGCCATCGTGCTCGACACGACGCACCTGACCGTCGATGCGGTGGTGGAGCGGATGCTGGGGGCGGTCGAGCGGCGACGATGCTGTACGCGATCCTGAAGCTGACCATCGCGGTGTTGATGCGCCTGCTGTTCCGCCTCGATGCCCGGGGGACGGAGAACGTGCCGGTGACCGGCCCCGCGCTCGTCGTGACGAACCATTCGAGCCTGCTCGACCCGCCGGCCGTGGGGGCGGTGGTGTCGCGGCAGCTCTGCTTCATGGCCAAGGCGGAGCTGTTCACGGTTCCGCTCTTCGGGCGGCTGATCACCGCCCTGAACGCGATGCCGGTCCGACGGGGCGAGTCCGACCCGGCGGCCCTGCGGACGGCGCTCAGGGTGCTCGCGGAGGGCCGCGCCCTGCTCGTGTTCCCGGAGGCCACCCGGGGGCCCGAGGGCGTGCTCCGGGAGGGCCGGGCGGGCGCCGGCATGCTGGCGGTGCTGAGTGGCGCGCCCGTCGTGCCGGCCTACGTCATGGGCACGGGACGGGCGTGGCCGAAGGGACGCCTGCTTCCGCGTCCGGCCAGGGTCCGAGTACACTTCGGCAAGCCGCTCCAGTTCGGAGGCCGGCAGGGCGGGCGCGACCGGAAGGCGCAGTATCTGGCGGCGAGCCGCGGGATGATGGCAGCGATCGCGACGTTGAAGGACGAAGCCAAATCAAGCAAGGAGGAACCGGTGTAATGGCTGAGAAGGACGAGATGCGTGAGCCCCTCGGATTGCCGGGAAAGGAGGGCGAGGACGACGCGGCCGAGGAGCGAATGGAGGACTGGTACACGAAGGAACTCGCCGAGTTCGAGGAAGGGGAGGTCGTGACGGGCCGCGTGGTCCAGGTCCGTGACACGGAGGTCCTCGTCGACGTGGGCTACAAGAGCGAGGGCTCGATTTCGATCGAGGAATTCCAGCGCAGCGGCAGCGGCGCCCTTCCGAAGGTCGGCGACGAGATCGAGGTGTACCTGGAGGCCAAGGAGGACAACGAAGGGCTCATCGTCCTCTCCAAGGACAAGGCCGACAAGATCAAGGTGTGGGACGCCGTCTCGCGCGCCCACGAGAAGGGCACACCGGTAGAGGGCAAGGTCGTCGAGGTCGTCAAGGGGGGACTGGCGGTCGACGTCGGCGTCAAGGCGTTCCTGCCGGGGTCGCAGGTCGACCTGCGGCCGGTGAAGAACCTCGCGTCGCTGCTGGGGCAGACGATCCGCGCCAAGGTCATCAAGCTCAATCGCCGCCGCGGGAACGTCGTCCTCTCCCGGCGGGCCGTCCTCGAGGAGGAGCGCGAGGAGAAGAAGAAGCACACCCTCGAGGTGCTCGTCGAGGGCATGACCCTCACGGGCACGGTGAAGAACATCACCGACTACGGCGCGTTCATCGATCTCGGGGGAATCGACGGCCTGCTGCACGTCACGGACATGTCGTGGGGACGCGTGGGTCACCCGTCGGAGATCTTCCAGGTCGGCGACCAGGTGGAGGTCGTGGTGCTGCACTTCGACCGGGAGAGCGGGCGCGTGTCGCTCGGCTACAAGCAGCGGTCGTCCGACCCGTGGGAGACGGTCGAGACACGCTACGCGCCGGGCACGAAGATCGGCGGGAAGGTCGTGAGCCTGACGAACTACGGCGCCTTCGTCGAGCTGGAGCCGGGGGTCGAGGGGCTGGTGCACGTGTCCGAGATGTCCTGGACGCGGCG
>CAZWXA010000255.1:0-6114 GCA_964637755.1 uncultured bacterium
GCGCGTTCTGGGAAATGTTCTACCCGCTCGCCTGGCCGCGCGAGGTGGGGGAGGCCGCGGTGCGGGCCGGCGTGGACCGGTTCCTCGTCGCAGCCGTTGCCCGGGAGGAATCGAATTTCTTCCCGGGGGCGCGCTCGCGGGCCGGGGCGCGCGGGCTGATGCAGCTCATGCCCGACACCGCCCGCGGCCTGGCGCTGCGTCGCGGCCTCACGTTCGGCGACGGCGACCTCCTCGACGAGCCGGCGCCGAACCTCCAGCTGGGCGCCGCCTATCTCGCCGCGCTCCTCGCCGAGTTCCCCGATCCGCGCCTGGCCGCGGCGGCCTACAACGCCGGTCCGCTCCGCGTGCGGGAATGGTGGGCGGCGCGCCGGAGCGACGATGTGGAGCTGTTCGTCGAGCAGATCCCGTTCGACGAGACGCGGCACTTCGTCAAGCGGGTGATGGTGTCCTGGGAAGAGTACCGGCGGCTGTACGGGGACGGGGGGGCCGCGCTGGGAGTGGGGCGGTGACGGAGCTCGAGCCGGCGGGGATGGGCACGCGCCTGATCGCCTGGGTCGTTGACCGGCTCATTCTCGCCGGCCTCTGGCTTTTCGTCGCAGCCTGGGGGTTCGTCGCCTATCTGCATGTGATCCGGTGGCCGCCCGATTTGTTGAACCTGGCTGCGCTCATCGGCCTGCTGCTGCTGTGGTGGATCGGGCTCCACGCCGCGTACTTCATCGTCTTTGTCGGCGGGTGCGGGCAGACGCCCGGCAAGATGCTGCTCGGGATCACCGTGGTGCGGTGGGACGGCGCCCCGGCCGGCTACGGGCGGGCCCTGCTCCGGTGGATCGGCTACTGGGTCGCCGCGCTCCCCCTGGGGCTCGGCTTCGTCCCGGCGTTCTTCACCGCCGACCGGCGCGGGCTCCATGACTGGATTTCGGCGACGCGGGAGGTGCGTCGGCAGGCCGCGCCGGTCCTGGCCACCTCCTCACCCACGCCCTACTCAGATGCCCCTCACCTCTTCTCCTCTCCCCAGGGGGGAGAGGTAGGGTGAGGGGGGGAGAGGGAATCGGCGGAGAGCGCGGGATGAACCGACGGAAATTTCTCGAGCTGAGCGCGGCGGGCTCGGCGCTCGCTTTGGGGCACGGCGTGGCCGCCCCGGCGCGAGCCCAGGGCCGGACGCGCGTGGTCGTGGTGAAGACGGAGGAGCACCGGGACGGCGTCACCCGGGCGCTCCGGCTGCTCGGGGTCGGCGGTCTGAGCCGCCGGCACGTGGTGGTGAAGCCCAACTTCAACTCGGCCGATCCCTCCCCCGGGTCCACGCATCCGGACACGCTCGGCGCCCTCGTCGAGTGGCTGGGCGCCGCGGGGGCTGGCCGCGTGACGGTGGCGGACCGGAGCGGCATGGGGGTGACGCGCGAGGTGATGGAGGCCAAGGGCGTCCCGGCCCAGGGCCGGAAGCTCGGCTTCGCGGCAGTCGTGCTGGACGAGCTCCCCGCCCGGGACTGGATCACCCGTCCGCTCTCGGGCGGACACTGGAGCCGCGGCGTGCTCTTCCCGCGCCTGCTCGAGGAGGCGGACGCTATCGTCTCGACCTGCGCGCTGAAGACGCACCGCTTCGGCGGCCACTTCACCCTGTCGCTGAAGAACAGCGTGGGCGCCGTGGCCAAGTACGGCCCCGACGGCTACAACTACATGAGTGAGCTCCACACCTCGGCGGATCAGCGGAAGATGATCGCCGAGATCAACACGCTCTACCGGCCGGCGCTGGTTCTCCTGGACGGCCTCGAGGCTTTCGTGGACGGCGGGCCCGAGGCGGGACGGAAGGTCCGCCCCGGGGTGATGATCGCCGGGACGGATCGCGTGGCCGTGGACGCGGTGGGTGTCGCGATCCTCAGGCTCTACGGCACGACGCGCGCGGTCTCGACGGGGAAGATCTGGAGTCTGGAGCAGATCGCCCGGGCCGTGGAGCTGGGGGTGGGCGTCGCGGGTCCCGAGCAGATCGAGCTGGTCACCGACGACGCAGCGGGGGAGGCATTCCTCTCCCGCCTGAAACCCCTCCTCCTTCAGGGCTGAGCGGAGTTACTTGAGGACGAGGGCCTCGGCCAGCGGCGAGAGCGGGGGCTCGAGGGGCTGGAGCGCCGCGAGGCGCTCGGTCATCTTCGGGTGGGTGGCCAGCACGCCGCCCTCTTCCTTGGTCTTTCCGTTCCGTGTGTCGGCCGCCTGGAGGGCCAGATAGAGGGCCCGGCGGGGCGCCTGGTAGCCCATCGCCTGCAGGATCTCCAGGGCCCGCGCGTCCGCCTGGAGCTCGTGATCGCGGGAGTAGGCGCGCACGACCAGCGGGTTCACCACGAAGTCGGCGAGGCTTGCCCCGGGGACCAGGACGCCGATAATCGCGAAGCCCGCGGTGATCGAGAGCGACAGAGCCTGCTTCTGTCCCAGGTGGCCGAGCAGCTCGTGGGCGACCTCGTGGGCGATGAGCGGCTCGAGGACGTGGACGGGCATCCGCGCGAGGCCGTCCGTCACGTAGAAGGTGGCGTCCTCCGCGGTCCAGGCCTGGGCCTGCGCGGATCTCACGAGGGCGAAGCTGTAGCGGGACGGATCGTCGCCGCCGGCCCGCGCGGCCTTGTGGAGCGCGTGGCTGACCTTGAGCGCGTCGGGATCCGTGGGCGATGGCAGGTAGGTTCCAGACGGAAAGGAAGCGCAGCCGGCGAGAAGCAGGATCGCTCCGGCAATCGCGAGGCCTCTTCGTCCGCGCTCGAATGCCCGCATGGGAAAGTGACCTCATGGTAGGAGGCGGCCGCAGAAATCCCGCCAAGAAAAAAGCGACGGCGCGGCCTCCCACGGGTTGGGGGGCGCCTGCCGCGCTCCACCAGCGCTGGCGCCTCTTCTAGCCGGCTCCTGCCACGTCGAGGAACGGCGGTCGTCGTGCCATCATACGGGCCATGACCCTCTGGATCGCGGCGGCCGGGGCGTTCGTGGTGTCCCTGGATTCCATGGTGAACATCACGTTTCCGTCCATGGCTGCGGCGTTCCGCGTCCCGCCAGAAGCGATGCGGTGGGTCATCGTCTGCTACGTCGGGACGTACGCCCTCACGTCGTTCGTCGGCGGCGCCGCGGCGGACCGGATCGGGCACGGCCACGTCTTCAGCGCGGGGCTGGCCCTGAGCGCCGTGGGGTTCGTCCTGTCGGGGACAGCGCCGACGTTCGGCTGGCTCCTCGGGGGGCGCGTGGTGCAGGGGGTCGCGGCCGGCCTCGTCTACGGCACCGCGCCCGGTCTCGTGACGCTGGCGGCGCCCCCGGAGCAGCGCGGCCGGGCGCTCGGGTTCGTGAGCGCGGGAATCGGCTTCGCCTTCACGACCGGGCCGCTGATCGCGGGGCTGCTCGTGGACGCCTTCGGCTGGCGGGCCGTGTTTCACATCCGGGTCGTGCCGGCGCTGGGGGCGCTCGCGTGGGCCCTCGCCGCGCTGCCGGCAGGGCGGGCGGCGGTCGATCACCGCCTCGTGAGCCTACGCCAAATCGTTCGGGCCCCGGTGCTCCACGCCGGCCTCCTCTCCTTCATCGCCAACGCCGGCATCTTTGCCATCTGGCTCCTGGCGCCGTTCTACCTCGTCGAGCGGCGCGGTCTCGATGCCCGGGCTGGCGGCGCGCTCTTCATGCTGACTCCCCTCGGCTGGACGCTGGGGGCGCCGCTCGGCGGCCGGCTGGCCGATCGCGTGGGGGCGCGGGGGCCCGTCATCGCCGGTCTCGCGCTCGAAGCCGCGGGGCTCTGGCTCCTGAGCCGGGCCGGCGCGGCGACGCCGCTGCCGGCGCTGGCCGTGGCGCTCTTCGGCGCCGGCCTCGGGCTCGGCCTCTTCCAGGTTCCCAACATGGCGAGCGTGATGGCGGCCTTCGGACGGGAGCAGCAGGGAGCCGCGGGCGGGCTCGCCTTCCTGTCGCGGACGCTGGGAGTGGTGGCCGGCGTGCTGGTCTTTGCTCAGGTGTTCGCCGCCCGCCGGGGGCCGGCGGGCTTCGAGGCGGCGTTCGGGGAGGCGTTCGTCGTCGCGGCGGCCGCGGTGGCCGCCGCCGCGCTCCTGGCCCTCGCGCCTACGAGCCGCGGGCTGCGCCCAGAAGGGACTCCGCGGCCTCCATGAACGTCTCCGAGAGAGTCGGGTGGGTGTGGATCGTGAGGGCCACGTCTTCCACCGTCAGCGCCGCTTCGACGGCGAGAGCGCCTTCGGCGATCAGCTCGCCCGCCCCTGGCCCGACGATGCCGACGCCGAGCACCCGTCCGGAGTCGCGGTCCACCACGAGCTTGGTGAGCCCGTCGGGGCGCCCCAGGGTTGCCGCCCGGCCCGATGCCGCCCACGGGAATTTCGCGATCTTCACCGTACGCCCCGCACGCTGGGCCTCGCTCTCCGTCAGCCCGCACCAGGCCACCTCGGGGTCGGTGAAGACGACGGCCGGCACGACGACGTTGTCGAAAGCCGCCGGCCGCCCCGCGATGACCTCGGCCGCCACCTTGCCCTGACGCATGGCCCGGTGCGCGAGCATCGGCTCCCCGGTCACGTCGCCCACGGCGTAGATCTGCGGGTCGTCGGTGCGGCAGTGCTCGTCCACGGCGATGATGCCCCGGGGATCAGATCTGACGCGCGTCGTTTCCAGCCCCAGTCCTGCGCTCTGAGCCTTCCTGCCGACGGCGACCAGCACGCGATCGAAAGTCTGGGTTTCTGAGCCGAGGGTCGCCTCGATGGCGGAACCGGTGTCGCGAAGGCCGGTGACCTTCGTGTTCAGGTGGATCTTCTCGAAGAGGTCCTCCGAGCGGCGGGCGAGGGGCTGGACGAGATCGCGGTCCACGCCGGGGAGGAGGCCATCCAGCATCTCGACGAGCGTGACCTGGCTGCCGAGGGCGGCGTACACCTGGCCCAGCTCGAGGCCGATGTACCCGCCCCCGATCACGAGGAGCCGCTGCGGCACGTCCACCAGCGCCAGGGCGGTGGTCGAGTCCATCACCCGTTCGCTCTGGAGCGTGACCCCCGGCAGGGGGCTCGGCAGCGAGCCCGTGGCGATCACCGCGTGCTTGAAGCGGATCTTCTGGGGCTCGTCGCCCTCCACGCGAAGGCCCCGCGAGTCCTCGAAGACGGCGCGGCCACCGATGACTTCGACGCCCTTCTTCTTCGCGACGAAGGCGACCCCTTTCGACAGCTTTCCCACCACGCGCTCCGCGATCCACTTGCGCAGGGGGTCGAGGGAGACGCGCGGGTCACCGAAGTCCACGCCGAATTCCTTCGCCCTCTCGGCCTGGGCAATCACGTCCGCGACGTGGAGGAGGGCTTTCGACGGGATGCACCCCTCGTAGAGGCACGCGCCGCCGAGGCGCTTGCCGGCGTCCACGACGACGGCCTCGAGGCCCAGGTCGGCGCAGCGGAAGGCCGCCGAGTAGCCGCCCGGGCCGCCGCCCACGACGACCACATCCACCTCGCGCACCAGATCCCCCATGACCATCGGTCAGAGGTCCAGGAGGAGCTGGTCGGGGTGCTGGAGGCGGCTGACGAGGTCGGAGGCGAAGCGGGCGCCGTCGGCGCCGTCGGCGACGCGGTGGTCGAAGGTCAGGGTGAGGGGGAGCATGAGCCGCGGGCGGATCTGGCCGTTGTAGACTACGGCCTCCTCGCGCGCGCGGGCGACACACAGGATGGCGACCTCGGGATAGTTGATGATCGGGATCGCCCCCGTGCCGCCGAGGGCGCCGATGTTGGTGATCGTGAAGGTCCCGCCGCGGAGGTCGTCGAGGGTGGCCTTGCCGTCACGCATGCGCTGGGCAAGGACGGCCAGCTCCCGCGCGATGTCGAGGAGCGGCTTCTTGTCCACGTCGCGGATGACGGGGACGATGAGGCCGCGGTCCGTCGCTACGGCGATCCCCAGGTGGTAGTAGCGCTTGAGGATCAGCTCGCCGGCCGCCGGGTCGAGGCTCGCGTTGAACTGGGGATGCTCCTGGAGCGCCAGGGCCGCCGCCTTGAGGAAGAAGCTCGTCAGCGTCAGCGTCACGCCCCGCTCGCGCGCGGCGTCGAGGTTCCGGCGGATGACGGCGTCCAGCTCCGTGATGTCGGCCTTGTCGAAGTGGGTGACGTGGGGGATGAGCGTGGCCGAGAGCGTCAT
>CAZWXA010000256.1:0-6086 GCA_964637755.1 uncultured bacterium
CCCACGGTCATCAACCGGTGGACGGTCCTCCGATCACCCCACGTGGACAAGACATCCCGGGAGCAGTTCGAGATGCGCACGCACAAGCGACTGCTGGACATCCTGGACCCGACGCCCCAGACCGTCGACGCGCTCATGAAGCTCGACCTGCCGTCGGGTGTCGACGTCGAGATCAAGCTCTGACCGGGCCGATGACGACCGCCCACCCGCATGGAGTCCTCGCGTCGAAGCCGGGCAGGGTGTGGCGCCGCGTTCCCGCCCCCTGGTGTCGGGGAGTGCGGCCCGACCGTCGCGACCCTCGCCTGGGGGCTGCTGCGGCAGGCGCGGACCGCCAGGTCACCGCGCGTCCAGGCCCTCGGGAGCGTCCGGGGCTGCGCAATCGATCAAGCTTCGGAGGGAGAGAGGATAGGCCGTGGCGCGCAAGGAAGGGCTGATCGGCAAGAAGGTGGGCATGACCCAGGTGTTCTCCGACGACGGGAATCGGATTCCCGTGACGGTGATCGAGGCGGGACCGTGCACGGTCCTCGGCGTGCGCACGAAAGAGACGCACGGGTACGACGCCATCCAGCTGGGGTTCCTTCCGAAGCGTAAGAACGTCTCGAAGCCCGCGGCCGGGGTTTTCAGGAAGCTCGGCCTGTCGCCGATGCGGGTTGTCCGGGAGATGCGGCTCGAGAAATCCGACAAGGCCGCCGGCTACCAGGTGGGCCAGGTGTTGAATGTCGGCCTGTTCGAACCCGGCGAGACCGTCGACGTCGTCGCCGTCTCCAAGGGCAAGGGGTTCCAGGGCGGCGTGAAGCGGCACGGCTGGTCCGGCGGAGACGCCAGCCACGGTTCGATGTTCCACCGTGCGCCGGGCTCGATCGGGGCGTCGTCGGACCCCTCCCGCGTCTGGCCGGGGCACCACTTGCCGGGCCGGATGGGCGGAGAGCGGCGGACGGTGCTGAACATGAGGGTTGTCCGCGTGCTGCCCGAGCAGAATCTGGTGCTCGTGGGCGGCGGGGTACCCGGTGCAGCGGGAGGGCTCGTGCTGGTTCGGAAGAGCGTCAAGATGACGAAGGCCCAGCAGCAGAAGGCCGTGGCGGGCAAGTAGCGATGCCCCAGGTGCGCGTGATCGGCGAGAACGGGACGCAGCGGGACGTCCTCGACCTCGACCCGGACGTCTTCGGCGCCGACATCGCGGTGCCGTTGCTCCACCAGGCCGTGACGCGGGAACTCGCAGACCGGCGGGCGGGCACCCACGACACGAAGGGGCGGAGCGAGGTGTCGGGTGGCGGCAAGAAGCCGTGGCGCCAGAAGGGCACAGGGCGTGCCCGGCAGGGCTCGATTCGCGCGACGCAGTGGAAGGGTGGCGGCAAGCCGTTCGGCCCGACGCCGCGGAGCTACGAGCAGGGCATGCCGCGGCAGGCTCGCCGGCAGGCGCTGCGAGCGGCGATCGCCGCAAAGATCGCGGGGGGCGAGCTGACCGCCATCGAGCGGATGGATCTGCCGGAGCCGAAGACGAAGGCGCTCGTCCGGCGCCTGGCCGGGCTCGGCTTCTCGCCGTCGCCCACGCTGATGGTGGTGAGCGAGCTCGGCGAGGGCCTGGCCCGCGCTGCCCGGAACATCCCCTGGCTGACCGTCGAGACTCCCTCCCACGCGTCGGTGTACCAGTACCTGAGACACCCGCAGGTGGTCGTCGAGCGGGCCGCGCTCTTGTCCCTGCAGGAGGCACTGTCTCGATGAGCCGGGACCCGCGAGAGGTCCTCATCCGTCCGCTCACGACCGAGAAGAGCATGCGGCTGAAGGAGGATCACAACAAGGTCACGTTCCGGGTACGGACCGACGCCAACAAGGTGGAGATCCGTCATGCGGTCGAGACGGTGTTCAATGTCAAGGTGGCGGACGTGCGGACGGCGGCGTACGAGGGCAAGCTGAAGCGCATGGGGCGACACCAGGGGCGGCGGCCGGACTGGAAGAAGGCGATCGTGACCCTCCGGCCGGGATACAAGATCGAGATCGTGGAGGGCGCGTAGCCGATGAGCATTCGCACGGTCAAGCCGACCTCACCCGCGCGGCGCTACCTCACGTACGTGACGTACGAGGAGTTGACCAAGAAGGAGCCGGAGAAGCGCCTGCTCTCGCCGAAGCGGCGCACCAACGGCCGCAACGTCTCCGGTCGTATCACGGTTCGACACCGCGGCGGCGGCGCGAAGCGCATGTTGAGGGACGTCGACTTCCGGCGCGACAAGACGGGCATTCCCGCCCGCGTGGCGGCGATCGAGTACGACCCGAATCGATCCGCCAGGCTGGCGCTCCTCCACTACAAGGACGGAGAGAAGCGGTACATCATCGCGCCGCTCGGGCTCAAGCCGGGTGACACGGTGATGTCCGGGCCGCAGGCGGACATCCTCCCGGGCAACGCACTGCAGATCCGGAGTATTCCGGTGGGGACGCTCGTGCACAATGTGGAGCTGCAGGTCGGAAAGGGGGCCCAGCTGTGCCGGAGCGCGGGCTCGTTGGCGCAGTTGCTCGCCAAGGACGGCGACCACGCGACCTTGAAGTTGCCGTCGGGCGAGGTGCGCATGGTCCGCGTCGAGTGCATGGCCACCATCGGGCAGGTGGGCAACCTCGACCACGAGAACGTCTCGGTCGGCAAGGCGGGGAGGGCTCGCTGGCGCGGGTTCCGCCCGACCGTTCGCGGCACGGTGATGAACCCCGTCGACCACCCGATGGGGGGCGGCGAAGGGAAGGGCAAGGGCAATCATCCGATGACTCCGTGGGGCAAGCCGACAAAGGGATACAAGACGCGACGCGGCTCGAGGCCGTCCGACCGGTACATCATCACGCGGCGGACGAAGTAGGGCCGGGAGAAGCCAGGAGCCTGCGATGGGACGCTCGCTGAAGAAAGGGCCGTACATCGACGACAAGCTGCTCGCGCGGATCGAGGAGCTGAATCGCAGTCGCCAGAAGAAGGTGCTGAAGACGTGGTCGAGGCGGTCCACGGTCCTTCCCGAGTTCGTCGGACACACGGTCGCGGTGCACAACGGCAAGAAGTTCATCCCGGTGTACCTCACCGAGGACATGGTTGGCCACCGGCTGGGCGAGTTCGCCCTCACCAGGACCTTCAGGGTGCACGGCGCGGCCGAGAAGGCGTCGGCCTCTCCGACGGGGAAGACCTGATGCGGACCCAGGCCGTCGCGCGGTTCGCCCGCGTGCCGCCGCGGAAGGCGAGATTGGTCCTCGACCGCATCCGGGGCAAGGCGGTCGGCGAGGCGCTGGCGACCCTCGAGTACACGCCGCGGGCCGCGGCGCGACTGATCGAGAAGGTCTTGCGGTCGGCCGTCGCCAATGCCGAGCACAATCACCAGGTGAGGAACCTCGACGACCTGAGGGTCGTCGAGGCGGTCGCGGATGGCGGCCCGTCGATGTCGCGGGTCCAGCCGCGCGCCATGGGGAGGGCGTTCTTCATCACCCACCGCACGAGCCACCTGCGGATCAGTGTGAGCGACGAGGCGAGTGGTCCGGAGCGTCGGGCGGTGGCCGGCGCGGCGGGGCGCACACCTGCCGGACCCGCTCCGCCGGCGAAGGAGAAGAGGTAGCGTATGGGTCAGAAGACGCATCCGGTCGGCTTCCGCCTGGGCACGACCCGCACGTGGACGTCGCGGTGGTTCGCGACGAAAGGGTATGCCGCGCTGCTCCACGAGGACATCAAGATCCGCCGGCACATCAAGGACGGGCTCTATCATGCGGGGATTTCCCGGATCGACATCGAGCGTTCGGCCAATCGCGCCAGGATCACGATCCACACCGCGCGCCCGGGCATCATCATCGGCCGCAAGGGCGCCGAGGTCGAGAAGCTCAAGAACGAGCTGCAGACGCGGACGGGGAAGGAGATCTACCTCAATATCGAAGAGGTGATGCACCCGGAGCTGGACGCGCAGCTGGTGGCGGAGAACGTCGCCCTGCAGCTCCAGAAACGGGTGGCCTTTCGCCGCGCGATGAAGAAGGCGGTCACGTCGGCGCTGAGGCTCGGAGCCGACGGAATCCGTATCGCGTGCGCCGGCCGTCTGGGCGGCGGGGAGATCGCGCGGCGGGAATGGTACCGCGACGGGCGGGTGCCCCTGCATACGATCCGCGCCGACATCGATTACGGGCTGGCGACGTCGCACACGACGTATGGCACGATCGGCGTCAAAGTCTGGATCTTCAAGGGTGAAGTGCTGCGGGGTCCGCAGCCGGCGGAGGCATGAGATGACGCTGCTGATGCCCAAGCGGGTCAAGTACCGGAAGACGCAGCGGGGACGCATGAAGGGCAAGGCGCTGCGTGGCTCCAGTCTCGCGTTCGGCGACTACGGGCTGAAGGCCCTGGAGCCGGGCTGGGTGTCCAACCGGCAGATCGAGGCGGCCCGCGTGGCCCTGACGCGGAGCCTGAAGCGAGGTGGCCGGGTCTGGATCCGCGTGTTCCCGGACAAGCCGGTGACCAAGAAGCCGGCGGAGACGCGGATGGGCAAGGGGAAGGGCAACCCCGAGTCCTGGGTTGCGGTGGTCAAGCCCGGGCGCATCCTGTACGAGATGGAAGGGGTGGCGGAGGACGCCGCCCGTGAGGCGTTCCGCACCGCCGCGCAGAAGATCGGGGTGGCCACGAAGTTCGTCACGCGGATTCGAGCGTCATGAAGAAGGCGGCCACGGTGCGCGATTTCTCCGACGACGAGCTCCGGCAGCGCGTGCGCGAGCTCACGGAGGAGATCTTCAATCTTCGCTTCCAGTTGTCGATGAGCGTGGCCAAGAACCCGGCGCGGATCGGTCTGGCACGCCGGGACCTCGCGCGGGCGAAGACGGTCCTGGCCGAGCGGATGGCCGCTCGGTGAGGCGATGCTGAGGAAACGGGCGGAGAGGGACTACCGGGTGTGCGCCCCGGAGCGGCGCGCTCCGGAGGCCTGTTGAGGGAGATCGCGGTGGGCGAGCGGAAGACACGAGAAGGCGTCGTGGTGAGTGACAGGATGCTGAAGACGCGCGTCGTGAAGGTCGAGCGCGTGTTCCGGCATCCCCGGTACCAGCGGGTCATCACGCTGTCGAAGAAGCTGAAGGCCCACGACGACGCGAACGCGAGCCACGTCGGCGACCGCGTGCTGATCGAGGAAACGCGTCCCGTGTCGAAGGACAAGCGGTGGCGGATCCGCGAGATCCTGAGCCGGGTGTCGTGACCGATGATCCAGCCGCGCTCCATGCTCGACGTTGCCGACAACTCCGGAGCCAAGAAGGTCCAGTGCATCCGGGTGATTGGCGGCGCCAACAAGCGGTACGCCTCGCTCGGCGACACGGTGATCGTGGCCGTGAAGGAAGCCGCGCCGGAGGGGACCGTCAAGAAGGGCGAGGTCGCCCGCGCCGTGGTGGTGCGAACCGTGAAGGAGGTCCGCCGGAAGGACGGGTCCTACATTCGGTTCGACCGGAACGCGGTGGTGCTCATCAGACCGGACGAGAATCCCGTCGGCACCCGGATCTTCGGTCCGGTCGCGCGGGAGCTGCGTGACCGTCAGTTCACGAAGATCATCTCCTTGGCGCCAGAGGTCATCTGAGTCATGAGTGTGCGGGTCCGTCGAGGCGATGTGGTGGAGGTGCTCGCCGGCAAGGCGCGCGGCAAGCGTGGAAAGGTGCTCAGGGTCGTGCCCGAGCGCCACCGGGTGCTCGTCGAGCACGTCAACATGATCAAGAAGCACCAGCGGCCTACCCAGAAGCTCCGACAGGGGGGGATCATCGAGCGCGAGGGCCTGATCGACCTGTCCAATGTCATGGTGGTGTGCGGGAAATGCGATCGTCCCTCGCGGATGGCCGCGCGGAGGCTCGCGGACCGCCGCAAGGTGCGGATCTGCAAGCGCTGCGGCGAAGCCGTCGACAAGGCGTGACCATGGTGAAGCCGGATCAGAAGCCCGCAGCCCAGAAGCCCCAGGGCCAGAAACCTCCCCAGCCGAAGGGCCAGCCGAAGCGCGCCGACAAGGGGGCGCCGCCGGAGGCGCCGGCGACCGTGACCCGTCCGAAGGGGACGGGCGACATCCCAGCGCGCCTCAAGGAGCGGTTCTTCAAGACGGTGGTGCCGGCGCTCATGAAGG
>CAZWXA010000257.1:0-6040 GCA_964637755.1 uncultured bacterium
AACCTCCTGGTGCCCGCGACCTGGGCGCGCGGGTCGTAGAATGCTCACTGCGTCAGCGGGAGCTTCCGGGTCCAGCCGAGGCGCGCTCGACCCAGCCTCTCGCCCCTGAAATACACGTGTCCGGGCAGGCGTCATGCCATGCGAGGTTTCACCGCTCTGCCTCCAAGAGGTCGACCGCGGCCATGCCCGGCCGCCCAGACCATCGACGAGGTCCAGTCCCTCTCCTACGACGCGCCCGCCGCCCTACTCTCCCGCGTCGTCACCCACTGGTCCGAGAACGTCCAGGAAGATCCGCAGGCTGGTCTCGTTGCGCCTCGGATCGCCGAAGAGAATCCGCGCGTAGATCACCTTCTCGACAGTGACCTCGTCGCCGGCCCGGTAGCGGCCACAGAACGGGCTGGGAAGGGAACTGCCGAAGGCGGAGGGGTGGCCGCGCAGATACACGCACCGCACGTCCCCCAGCTGCAGGAACAGCACGTAGCGGTCGGGATTCCCGGCCAGCACCCCGATTGCCTTGTGATCCGGAATGCGAATCCGCACCGGGGCATCCACGTTCACCTCCGCATCAATGTGTCGAGTCGGCCGGCGGAAGTACTGCGCTTCGATCTCGAAGACTTGCGGGCCCGTCACCACGGTAAAGGCTACGGTGGCCCTGCCCACGTTCCCCGCCAGGTCGGTCGCTTGGACGGTGAACACGTGCGGACCGTCCGGAAGGTTGATGGAATAACTGGCCTCCTCCCCAGAATCTAGCTCGATGTCGAACGAAGGATCCCCGAGCTCCGACACATCCACCCACCCGAACACGAAGCTGAACTCGCTCACACCGAGGATGAGTGTCAGCGTGGGATCCGTGATGATGCCCGGCAACGGCGCCAGGATCCGCACGACGGGCGGGTCCGTGTCGACGGGCACTTCGTCCACCGCCATAGCAGGAGCTACCGGCTGAACAGCGGCGAGCAGAAGCGTTATCGCGCACACGGCGAACCGATTCATATTCGTGCCTCCTCGGCCTCCCCTCAGGCTCTCTGTGGAGACCGGGACATCCCACCGGGTGGCTTGCTGTCCCCGCCGGCGCGGTCCAGCGCATAGGACGGGCAAGCGCTACTCCCTCGCCGCGCGACCCGGATGGCCTCCCCCGCGAGGCCCGGTCGGGCCCCCGGGAATGCGAGGGTCGGCGACGCCGAGAACCCTCCGGCGGGACGCAATTCTGCGCCCGTCACCGGCGCGCCGTCAAGGACCGAGCGTGGGCCCGGGTGGGGCACGGGCGACCGTGGAGAGCAGGCGCGAGCGGCGGGTCTAGCCGCTCGCGATTGGGGGGCGGGCAGGGGACGTCCGAGGTCGTATGATCGACCGGTCGACGCTGGGCCACAACTCCGCCGGTCTCGCCGGTCGGGACGTGCGCGCGCTCGTGCTCGACCCGCAGAAACCAGGCGCGGTTCTCATCTGGGTGGTGGGCCACGCCTGCTGCGTCGAGCTGCGAGGAGCCAGGCATGGAAGCGAGTGGCCGGGGTGCAGGTGCTGGACGTCTCGGCGCCCGGGTCCCGCCCGAGTGGGTCCGACGCCGAGCGCCGCCACCTCGCGGTGGTGTTCGGCGATGACGGAAGCGAAGGTCCCCGGGGGGCAGGATCCGGCTCGTCGCCGCCGCGGCCAGCGCCAGCGCGAGCAGCGTGCCGACCACGGCCGCGAGCATGTCGCGCTGGGCGTCCCACACGTCGCCCTGCGCCCCCACGAAGGCCAGCCCCAGTTCGGGGTGGGCGAGCTGCGCGACCCAGCACTCGAGGATCTCCCAGGCGCCGGCGAGACCGAGCTGGGTCACGCCGGCCAGGCCGTAGCGGAGCGCCGGCCCCACCCCGGCCACGCGACCGAAGGCCTCCACGAGCGGGTAGGTCAGGAGGAGGCCGAAGGCGAAGTGCACCGCCCGATCGAAGTGGTTCCGCTCCAGGGCCAGCAGGTTCTGCACCCAGGACCCGAGCGGCACGCGCGCGTACGTGTAGTGCGCGCCGATCGTGTGCAGCGCGAGGAAGCCAGCGATCAGCGCGTAGGAGGCGAGGGACAGGGGCAGGGCCCGCCGGCCCACCACGAGGGCGCCGACGAACGTGAGCGGCAGCAGGCTGGCGAGGATCCAGTTCTCGCGGTCGACGGGGGCCACGCCCATGGTGCCCCAGAACGCGAGATAGCCCCCCAGGAGCGCCGCGTGGATCATGCCCGATTCTACCCGCGCCCCCGGGACCGCGGCAATCGCCCGCCCCGCGCGCGGGCGAGGCCGCGGAGGCGCCAGCGGTCCACCGCGGCGGCGGCGGTGATCCCGACGAGGGCGCCCAGGGCAGCCAGGCTCATGTCCTTCTGGGCGTCCCAGGGATCGCCCTGCGCCCCCACGTAGGCGATGCCGAGGTCGCCGCCGAACACCATGGCTGTCCCCCACTCGATCAGCTCGTACAGGGCCGAGCTCGACATCGTGAGGTCCATCGGCAGGAAGTAGCTCCAGAAGCCCGAGAGCCCGGTGGCGCGGACGAAGACCTCGCGGACCGGATAGACGACGAGCAGGCCGTAGAGGAAGTGGACGACGCGGTCGAAGTGGTTGCGCCGCCAGCCGAGGAGCTCGTTCAGGCCGCGCCCGGTCGCCGCCGTGACCCAGGCGTCGTACGGCACCTCGGAGTAGGTGTAGTGGGCCCCCATCGCGTGCACCGAGAGGAAGAGCGCGACGAGGGTGTAGGAGATCCGAGACAGCGGAAAGCGCCGGTAGGAGAGCGCGAGGACGGCGACCAGGACCACCACCAGCGCGTTCTCCAGCGCCCAGTCCGCCCGGTGGCGCGGGCGGACGGCGAGGGCGAGCCAGACGAGGGCGAAGCCGCCGGCGAGCCACGCGACGTAGCGGTGAGGGGCGGAGCCGAGCATGGGCGTCCCGACGCTAGCGCCGCGCCGGGGCCGGCGTCAACCGTCTCCCGACAACAAACGACAACCGGGAACGCTGCAAGCCTCCTGATTTCCCGTCCCGTCTCCCGATCGTGGCCGGCGGCCGGTGCCCGCACGGCGAGCTCTTGAAGACCCTCGGCACGCCGGGTCCGGCGCCGCTGAGCCGTCAACGCGAACGGTTTGATCACATTGACCAGCTTCGGCGCTCGTCGGGCCGCGTTGCAGCTGCGCGGCGCGCCGTCGAGGTCAGCGCGGGATGAAGTTTTCGATCGCGTCCTCGAAGTAGCGGATCTCGTGCTCCAGCTGGCGCATGCGCTCGGAGAGGTCCCTTTCGAACTCGGAGCGGAGGGCATAGCGGTCGGCCAGCTCCTGCTCACGGAAGGTGCGCAGCGCCTCGAACTGGATCGGATAGCGCTCCAGCGCGCCGGCGAGGCGGCCCGCCTCCGAGAGCCACCACGCACGGCGCAGGGCCGCGTAGGTGCTGATCTCGGGGATCGCGTCCTGCAGCTTCGCCGCCCCGGCGTGGTCGGGGGTCGCGCGCGCGAGCAGCTGGGCGATCTGGTCCTTGAGGTCCTTCTCGGTGAGGTTCCCGACGTACGGGATCGGCGCACGGTACTCGCCCTTGGCGAGAGCGGCGTCCCAGCCGGCGACCTGCCGGTCGATGTCCTCCGTGGCCGCGCGCAGCTCGGCGCCGGTGCGCCAGCCAAGATTGGGGAAGGCGGCCTTCCAGGCCCCGGCGGCCAGACTCCCGTCCAGACGGGCGAGATCCTGCTCGCGGGCGGCGATGTCCTTCTCGACGGCGTTGTGGTCGAAGATGCCCATCACGCTCCGCTCGATCGTGAAGGTCTTCTCGTTGAAGGCCTTGCGCTGGGCCGCGATCTCCTCGCGGTTCCGGGCGATCAGCGCCTGCAGGCTCTTGCGGGAATGCCAGCCGAGACCAGGGACGTTGATCTGGTACTCCCCCTGCCCGATCCGCGCGCGGGTCTCCGCGAGCTGCTTCTGCAGGGACTCGATCTCGGCGCGACACGCGGACCCCTTGGTCACCCCGAGGCCCGGCAGCCGCATCGGCAGCGTCCCCTCGCGCAGCCCCTTCTGCAGGCTCTGCACGCGCTCGCGGAGCTCCTGGATCTTCTGCTCGACGATCTTCCGGCGCGTGGGCCCGAGGATGACGCTCTCGACCAGGAACTCGCCGCTCGCCATCGCCGCGCGCATCTGGTTGAGGCGCTCGAGCCCAGCCGACGCCATCACCTCGCCGCCGCGCGTCGTCATGTCCCCGTCCGGAGAGTGGAAAGCGTGGTTCGGGTCCCTCGCGTGCGACCGCACCCACCCGACCGAGTCCGCGAGCCGACCCTGCACGATGGAGGCATCGATGATCGCCTGCGACGTGAGGCGATCCACCTCGGCGGCCTGGTTCGTGTATTCCCGGATCCAGAGCTCGGTGCGCATCATCTCTTGGAGCGTGCGGCGCTCGATGTCCTCCAGCGCCTGTTGGAGCGTGTAGATGCGGTTCTCGATCGGCCGCAGGATCAGCTCGGTCGCCCGGTTGCCCTGCGCCAGGGCAGCCGCGCTCGCCAGCGGCACGGCGGCGACGGCCAGCCAGAGAGAACGATGGAGTCGCAGCATGGATGACATCCCTTCCGCTGAGGAGAACGTTGTGGTTCGAAAGGGGCGCGGGACCCCCCGTTCGCTGTCGAACCCGCTGCCCTTCCGTCTGAGGCCGATGGCACAGCGCACACAAAGGCCTCCGCGCGAGCCGAGAAAGGCGGCCCTGCTGAGGCGGCATGCTAGCCAGGCGCAGCGCCGCCGTCAAGCGGCAGGCGGACCGGCCCCGACCCTGACGCGCGGGATGCTATCGACCTGAGCCCGTTGATGGGTCACTCCCTCATGCTGGCCTTTCCCCGGGTCGCGGGCTACCGCGTGGAGCTGCCCAAGGAGCGGCTGACCGCCGCGTTCACCGAGGACTCGACGCTGGTGCTCACGCCCGACCTCGTCGCCCATCCATCACCCGGAACCAGGGCATCATCGGCGAGGGGGTGAACCTGACGCTGGAGCACCTGGGCGACATGCGGCCGTCCACGCTGCTCTTCCACCTGACCCAGCGCCTGCTCTACACCAAGTGGCGCGACGCCGGGGAGGCGCCGAAGCTGCACCTGTTCGGGCAGCTCAAGCGCATCACCCGCCAATGGCTGGACCGGCACCTGGTCTGCCGGGGCGGTACCTACCCGGCGCAGCTCCTGTACCAGGAGCTGGCGGACATGGCGTGCAACCGGATCACGGCGGCCATCACGGCGGCCTTCGCGAGCGAGCGCCCGATCAAGACCGTGCTCGACTCCTACAACCCGGTGGGCTCCACAAGCCACGTCCGGTTCAACACGTCCCGCCCGCACCGCTGGGAGACCGACCCCGCGCGCTGTCACGTCAACTGGGTGGTGCTGGATAGCGACTGGGAAGCGGAGTTCTGCCGGGTGGCCGAGTCCCACCCCCGGGTGAAGGCATACGTCAAGAACCACAACCTGGGCCTCGAGGTGCCGTACCGCTACGGCTCCGAGACCCGGCGCTACCTCCCGGACTTCATCGTGCTGGTGGACGACGGACGCGGCGACAGCGACCTGCTGCATCTGGTCGTCGAGATCAAGGGCTACCGGCGCGAGGACGCCAAGGAGAAGAAGGCCACGATGGACACCTACTGGGTGCCCGCGGTCAACAACCTCCGCACGCTCGGTCGCTGGGCCTTCGCCGAGCTGACCGAGATCTACCAGATCGAGTCAGACTTCAAGGCCAAGGTGGCGAGCGCGTTCGACGAGATGATCGCCCGGGCCGGCGGGGTGCCGCCGGCACTTTTGGCTTGACAGGTTTCTCCGGGAGGGATGCCCGCGTGTCGGCGGCGCCCGGTAGATGCCGGTCCAGCGGCCGCACGGACCCGGCGATGCGCGCGCGGACGTGACGGGACCGAAAATCATTGCTCGTTCCCGGATTGCCCGTCCTGGACACTCCTGGGTGGCCGCGAAACCGGAGTGTACAGTCGCCCCAGCAAAGGGGGCGCTCGTCATGGACATCCACTCGCCACACATCTCCGCCACCCTGAATCCCACCGCGGAGCTGGACCGCCTCGGCGACGAGATCGCCG
>CAZWXA010000258.1:0-2837 GCA_964637755.1 uncultured bacterium
CGCCGTTCATGAATAATCCGGGCTAGCGGTCGAGCCACGCGGCCACGAGGCGCCCCCCGTAGTCGTGCCCGATGTTCGGCGCGAAGTTCCGCACGCGGGCGTCCCACGCCACGACGATCACGAACGACGGGCCGTAGAGGTAGTAGGCCTGCTGGGAGAGGTAGCGCTGGATGTCCCAGAGGATCTCCCGGCGCTTCGGCACGTCGAAGGTCCGCCGCTGGAGCCGGATCATCTCGGTCAGCTTCGGGTCGTTCACGCCGCCCGCGTTGCTGGCCTGGCCGGGCATGTACAGCCGGTAGAGGTAGCTGTCGGGCTCGGTCCATCCCCCGAAGGTGCCGACGGCGACCTTCTCGAACTTGCCGGCCGCGATGCTCGCCACGTAGGCGCCGTACTCCTTGAGCCGGAGCTCCGTCTCGATCCCGGCCGCCTTCCAGTTGGTGAGCGTCGCCTGCACGCCGTCCATGTAGTCGGGGCCGTAGCCGGCCGTCGTCTCCACGATCGTCGTGAACCCGCCCGGGTAGCCCGCCTCGGCGAGGAGCCGCCTGGCCTCCGGGATGCTGTGCTCGTAGAGCTTCCGCCCCTCGGGCGGCAGCTCCCCGATCGGGATCGACCACTCCCCGAAGGCCGCGGGGACCGCGGGGTTCGGGACGCCGTGCCCGTGCGCCCAGGCGTTGGCGGCCACGATATCCCGCCAGTTGGTGGCGATGGCCATGGCCCGCCGGACGCGGGCGTCGGAGAAGGGCGCCTGGTCGAGCTTCATCCAGGTCATGTTCATGTTCGGCATCACGAACTCGGCGGTCTGGAGCCCGGGCTTGCGCTGCCGGGCCACCTCCAGATCCAGACGCCGCAGGACCATCGCGTACTCCGGCCCGAAATCGTACCTCCCGGCGAGGAAGTTGGCGAAGCGGGAGGCGGGGTCCGGATCGATCGTGATCTCGACGCCGTCGGCGTACGGGAGCCCCGGAACGAAATAGTGCGGGTGTCGGGCGAGGGTGACGCGGACGTTCGGCTCGTAGCGCTCCATCATCCACGGGCCGGTGCCGATGCACGCCTCGGCCTTCTTGAGGTCGCCGAAGGCCTCGACCGACTCCCGCGGGATGATCAGCATCGACGTCGATGCGAGCACGTCGAGGAACCAGGCGAACGGCTCCCTGAGCGTGAACCGCACGGTGTACCGGTCGAGGGCCTCGATCTTCTCGACCGGGTCGAGGAGGCTCCTCGCGGGATTCCCCTTGACGGCGAGGAAGCGCTCATAGGTGTACTTCACGTCCTCGGCGGTCAGCTCGCGGCCGTTGACCGGAGGCTTCGGGTGCCAGCGGACGCCGCGCCGGAGCTTGAAGACGTACGTGGTGTCGCTGGGCCGGCTCCAGGACTCGGCCAGGTCCGGCTCGAGGGGGGTCGAGCCGGGACGGACGGAGGGCCCATCCTTCACCTTCATGAGCCGGCTATGGGTCATGGAGAGGACGATCATCGTCCGGTACGAGAGCGTCTGCTGGGGATCGAAGCCGACCGGGTCGAAGCCGGACACGCGGAAGATCCCGCCGTGCTTGGGCGCCTGCGCCCGGGCGGCGCCGGGTGCCAGCAGATCGGCCCCCGCTGCGGCCACCACGGCCGCGCTTCCCAGCTTCAGCAGCTCTCGACGGCTCACGTCCATTGACGTCCTCTCTCGCGCGCCACCGAACACGGCGCGGCTGCTGCACCCCGCATCTGCCACCGAGACCCGCGGCCCATGAAACGGTGCGGCCAGCCTGCATGCCTCTCTGGCATGGCCCCGCGTTCCTTGCGAGTACCCGGCGTGTCCTTCAGCATGCTGCCGGGTCGCGCTCGCCCTCCCGCGCGTGCCGGCCACGCCTCCGCGGCGTTCGCAAAGATTGTACTCCGCCGGGGATGGACCCGGGACCGGGTCTCCGCGCGAGGACGACGAGGCTGTTCGCGAGGTGGCGGACGAGCGGGAGCCGCCCGAGCGCGCGGTCGAGGACACAGAGCCGCCGGTAGATCGCGGCGAGGGGTCGGGGGAGCCGGTCGCGATGGAGGACCGTCGAGGGGATCAGGTTCGTGATCGCGTGAATTCCCCGCATCTCCAGCGGGGTGAGTCCGGCCTCCCGCAGCATCCGCCGCAGCTCCGGGATCGTGAAGAGGCGGAGCCTCATCACGTCCACGACGCCGCCCGGCAGCCGGCACGGATAGTCGAGGACGAACCCCTCGCCCAGGGGTCGCGCGACCTGGCGCCACACCTCTCGCGGTGACACCCCGTAGCCGAGCGAGTTCCCCGCCAGACCGCCCAGGAGGGCCCACAGCAGGTCGAGGCTCCACTTGTGCTCGCACTCGAGGAGCAGCGTGCCCCCTGGGCGAAGCACGCGGCCGATCTCCCGGAGCGCCTGCTCCGGCGCCTCCACGAAGCTCAAGGTGCTGCCGCAGCAGGTCACGACGTCGAAGCGCTCGCCCGCATACGGGAGCGCCTCCAGGCTCGCAAGGACGAGCGCCGGCCTCTTCAATCTTCGCCTCGCGACGGCGAGAAGGCCCGGAGAGATGTCGATGCCGTGGCTCTCGTAGCCGAGCGCTTCGAGGAGGGCGGTCTGGAAGCCGCTGCCGCAGCCGGCGTCGAGGGCGCGGCGCCGCGGCCCGCCGGCGGGGAGAGCCAGCTCGGCGCGCAGGACGCCGTGCAGGACGTCGTACAGGTGCTGGTACCAGGGCTCGATCTCGTCGTACGAGCCGGCCATGGCGTCGAAAAGACGAGCGACCTCGGCGTCCATGATGCGCTCCTCGATGGTTTATCATTGATCACCGCCGGATCTCGCGCCGGCATTCTGCGCCGGGGAGCAGGAGTGGTTCCTGCC
>CAZWXA010000258.1:2937-6011 GCA_964637755.1 uncultured bacterium
GGGGGAGGTATTCGTGAAGCGACATCATGGTCTGGCCGCGCTCCTGCTGCTCGTCATCGCTCTCGCCGCCATCCCCGCATGGGCCGCGCCGCTCGACGGGGTCTGGATCGGGACGCTCCGCGGCCGCACGGAGATCCTGGTCCTGCGGGAGCGCGCCGACGACCGGCTCATCGGGGATTTCCCCGCCGACCCCGACACGTGGCTCGCCGGCGGCCGGCGAGACCACCACCGGGTGACGCTCGAGGTCGCCGGGGCCGATCCGCTCCTGTCGTGGGACGGGACGATCACCGGCACGTGGTCCCACGGCGCGCTCGACGGCGACGTTGTATGGAGCGACCGGGGCTTCGAGCACGTGCACCTCGAGCGATCGCACCGGCCGCGCGAGGTGGTCCACTGGGTCCTCGCTCCCGGCGAATCGAGCCCGAGCCTCCTGCGCGCTCCCCGCGTGGCGGACCGCCACGACGCCTTCGTGGCCGGCGGTTTCGTTAACTCCGAGGACTGCGAGTTTCTCGGGTGCGCCGGGGAGATCACCGCCTGGGCGATCTCGGGAGCTGCGCACGCCATCACCGCACGCACCGGCGGGACCTACGAGACCACCACCTCCCTGGAAGGGACGTTCGACCCGACCTCGCTCTTCCTGTCGGGCAGTTGGTGCGTGTCGCCCTGCAGCCTACCGGGCGCCGCCGACCTCCTCGGCGGCCGGGAGGGCGCGGCGCGGATGGCCCACATCGAGGATGCCCTGGAGACCCTCGCGCGCTTCGCCGACCGCATCGAGGCTGAGTCCCCCCTCGCGATCCAGGCGTTCGCCCCGACCTATCTCCAGGACGGGACGACGCGGGCGGCCTGGGAGGGGCGGCTCTCGGACCTCTTCGCCCGCTACGGGGCGATCGAGGCGACGGTGGAGGCCGTGCGGCAGGTCGTGACCGAGACCGACCCCCTCGTCAACCCGTTCCTGCTGCTGCCGCGGCGCCTCGAATGGCATCTCGCGGTGACCGGCGTCCCCGCCGGCGGAGGCCCGCGGGAGACGGTGCTGGACCTCACGAGCCGCTTCGGCGCCGCCGAGGAGCTGCTCTGGATCGGCCGCCACAAGGGGCGCGTCGTGTTCGTCGGCAACGGCTACGCCGAGCCGTTCCGGATCGCGATGCCGATCGCCCTCGACCCGATCGACCCCGACACGGCCCGCACCGCCTTCGGCCTGTGGCCCTTTGGCGTGCACGGCGGCGGTCATCCCGAGGGGCACCCGGGCTGGGACGTGGAGTTCCAGGCCGGGGCCTCCGTGCGGGCCGCGGCGGACGGGACGGTCGAGCGGATCGAGCCGAACGGGGGGTTCGCGGGGCAGTGGGAGATCATCCTCCGGCACCGCCCCGGGTGGGCCACCGTCTACGACCACGTGGGGACGCTCGACGCGGCCATCACCGTCGGCGCCGCGGTGACCGAGGGCCAGTCCATCGGCCTCGCCGGCAACACCGGCGCACCCGGAGGCGTTCCCTTCTACATCACGCACTTCGCCGTTCGGCGGGGAACCGACGTCCAGTGCCCGCTGCCCTATCTCTCCATGTCCGGCCAGGCGCTGTTCGACACGATCTTCGCGTCCGCGGCCTACCGCGAGGAGCTTGGCGAGCCCTTCCCCTGCAACCCCAGCGCGGTCACGTTCCCTCTCACCCGCGTGTGGACACGGACGGCCGGGGCCCTCGCGCCGCGAATCGACTTCACCAGGACCGAGGCGACGGGCAGCACGCCCTACGCCTACACCCTGCGCGACGGCGCGGGCACGTTCATCGAGACCGGTACCGTGACGGCGCCGGGGTTGGACCCGGTTTTCGCGCCGCTCTGGGGCACGATCGACCTCCAGCCCGAGGGCGGCGGAGCGGCGCACCTCGGCCTCTGGACGATCAACGGCGGCGAGCTGCGCATCGACTGGGGCGCGGTGCGTCCGGCCGACCTCGGCGGAGCCTCGGTCTACGCCACGACCCCCGTGGCGCCGTAGAGCCGGCGACCGGCGGATTCCGTTCGTCCAGACCCGGATCGCCACCCGTAGATGAGCGAGAGACCGGTCCGACAGAGCGCCGGCGGCTTCCGGCCCCTGGGGCCCCTTCGGATACCGGTGCGAGTGGTGGCGGGCGAGCCCGGCGAGGCGCCTCGCGCGTCGGTCAGCCGGATGCTCTTGCAGATGAGGCGATCCGCCTTCCAGGGCCGCAAGCTCGGAGAGGCGTTCGAGGTGTGGACGCGCATGATCGACGGCGGCAGCCTGATCTGCCTGGGCCTGGCGGGCTCGATCAGCAGCGCCGGGATGTGGCCCCTCGTCACCTGGCTGATCGAGCGCGGGTACGTCGACCTCGTGGTCTCGACGCCGGCGAACGTCACCGAGGACCTGCTGGAGCAGCGTGGCGCGAGCTTCTACCAGGTCGACCCCGACCGCGTCGACGACGCCGAGCTGTGGAACCGGGGCTTCTACCGCTTCTACGACCACGTCGTCAGCGCCGCCGAGTACGACCGCATGGAGGACTTCACCGGCGAGTTCTTCGCTCACCTCTCGGAGACCTGGACCAGGCCTGCCATCCCCGGCGTGCGCTTCATGTACGAGTTCGGCAGGTGGCTCGACGCCCAGGACCTGGCAGGCTCGATCGCGGCCACCTGTTCCCGTCATGGCGTGCCCCTCTTCGTCCCGGCCGCGCCCGACGGCCCGCTCGGCGAAGGCTATCGCACGGCGGGGGAGCGGAGCCCGATCGTCGACTTCTTCAAGGACTACGCGATCGCGCTCCGGATCATGGACCGGTACATGGCTCCGGGGCTGGGCACCTCCGCGATCTTCCTCGGCGGAGGCGTCCCGAAGGATTTCATCCAGATCACCGCCACCAGCGTCTGCGCGATCCGTGGCAACGGCGACGCGAGCCCCCACATCGCCGCCATCCAGATCACGACCGACAACCCCGTCTTCGGCGGCCTCGGGGGCGCGGGCGTGGGCACCGAGTCCATCTCGTGGGGCAAGCAATCCCCCGACGGGCTGAACGTGATGGTGTTCACCGACCTCACCATCGCCCTGCCCTTCCTCTGCCAGGGATTGCTGGAGCACT
>CAZWXA010000259.1:0-4871 GCA_964637755.1 uncultured bacterium
CAGGTCAATTGCCTGGCGCCGGGCTTCATGAACACGGACATCCCGCGCGCGGCGCTGGCCGACGAGCGGATGCGGGCGCTGGTGCTCTCCAGGATCCCCGCCCGCCGCATCGGCGAGCCGGAGGAGGCGGGCGCGCTGGCAGTGTACCTGGCCTCGCCGGCCTCGGACTTCATGACGGGGCAGACGGTCTACCTGGACGGCGGGCAGACCATTGCATGGTGATGGGCGGCCGGTGAAGACCCGCCTTCGAGAGGGGAGAAGCGGATGGAGCTGAATCTTGCGGGCAAGAGTGTCGTCGTCACGGGGGGTGGATCCAACATCGGGCGGGCGATCAGCCTGGCCCTCGCGCGGGAGGGCGTTCGGCTGACCATCGCCGAGATCGACGAGGGGCAAGGCAGGAAGGTCGCAATGGAGGCGCAGGCGCAGGGGGCCGCCTCCGCCACGCTGGTTCCCACCGACGTGACCAGGTGGGACTCGGTCCTCGCGATGGTCAAGGACGTGGAGGGCCGGCTCGGCCGCGTGGACGTGCTCGTGAACAACGTGGGCTGGACCTTCGATCGTCTCTTCGTCGAGAAGGAGCGCGCGGAGTGGGAGAAGGAGATCCAGCTCAACCTCTGGGGCATGATCAACTGCACGCGCGCCGTCCTCGACGGCATGATCGCGCGGAAGACCGGCGCCATCGTCAGCCTCGGCTCCGACGCCGGGCGCATGGGGGAGTTCCGCGAGGGCGTCTACGCCGCATGCAAGGCCGGCGTCATCGCGCTCAGCAAGAGTCTCGCCCGGGAGGTCGGGCGGCATGGGATCCGGCTCAACGTGGTCTGCCCGGGCATGACCATCCCCGCCTCCGAGGAGGACTTCGGCGGGCTCAGCATGTGGGCCGCCGAGACCAATCGCGCCTGGAGCGCGCCCGAGATGCAGGCGCGCATCGCCAAGGCCTATCCGCTGCGCCGCATCGGGAAGCCCGAGGACGTGGCCCAAGCGGTGGTCTTCCTGGCCTCCGACGCCGCCAGCTTCATCACCGGCCAGACCCTGTCAGTGAGCGGCGGCTACACGATGATGTGACCCGGGCCCCCGGGAGGTGGGCCACCGAGCCCAGGGAGAGCAGAGCGCGTCGCAGGGGACGATCAACTCGGACCCTCTCGGTGAGCGGCGGCCATGCGATGATGGGACCCACCGCGGAGGAGGGCCGTGATCATGGACATCGGCTGTCATCTCCCCACGCAGGGCCCTGTCGCCACTCGTGACGCGCTCCTCACGTTCGCGCGCGAGGCGGAGCGATGCGCGATGGCGTCGCTCTGGGTGAGCGACCACGTGGTGTTCCCGCGCGCCACCACCGGCAGCTATCCTGGGGGGCGGTTTCCCCATCCGCCGGACAAGCCCTACCTGGAACCCGTGGCGGTGCTCGCGGCGGCGGCCGTGTGCACGACCCGGGCCCGGCTGGGCTCGTCCGTGTTCATCCTCGGCCACCGGCACCCCGTCGTGATGGCCAAGATGCTGACCACGATCGACGCACTGTCCAATGGCCGCCTGATCTGCGGAGTCGGCGTCGGCTGGTGGAAGGAGGAGCTCGAGATCCTCGGCGCTCCCTTCCACGCCCGGGGCCGTCAGGCCGACGAAATCTTGAAGGTATTCAAGGAGCTCTGGACCGCGGACGACCCGAGGTTCGACGGCCACTTCTTCCGCTTCGCGAACCTCGGCTTCGCGCCCAAGCCGGTCCAGAAGCCGCATCCGCCGATCTGGGTCGGCGGGGACAGCCCGGGCGCCTTCCGGCGCGTCGTGACGCTCGCCGACGGCTGGCACGCCACCTCGAAGACGCCGGCCGAGCTCCGCGACGCCTTGCTGCGCCTCCGGGCGGCCGCCGAGGCCGCACATCGTCCCTGGGAGTCGATCACCCTGTCGCTCCGCTTCGCTCTCGGTGACGAGCTGGTCGGCCAGGGTGCGCAGGCGATCGTGGACCGGCTGTGCGAGTACAAGCGGCTGGGCCTCGCGCACCTCGTGATCGACTTCCGGCGCGACGACCTTGGCCAGATGCTGGAGCTGCTCGAATTGATCTCGACGAAGGTGCGCCCCGCTGTCGACGCCGCCTGACGTCCGCGCGGATTCGCTGTGTCATCTCCTCGGCGCCGGGCCAGGTGAATCCCGGTCGAGGAACCCCTCCGTCATCGCGTTGACCTCGGGGATCCCCGCCCGCGCGATGGCGTTGACCCGCGCCTTGACCTCGGCGAGCGGCTTCTGCGGCTTGGAGGCCAGGAACTCGGCGTACGCCCGCCCCTCCGGCGCGAGGGTGGCGTCCGGAACGACGCGGTGGACGAGCCCCCACGCGGCCGCTTCGACAGCCGAGTAGCGCCGGCACTCCATGATGATCTCCTTCGTGCGAGCGGGCCCGACGAGTCGCACGAAGCGGGTGGTGGAGGCGACGCCCAGCGGGACCCCAAGATCGACCTCCGGAATCCAGAACTGCGCCGCCGCGGCCGCCCAGCGGAAGTCGCAGGCGAGCGTGAGCCCCCAGCCGCCGCCGACCGCGTGCCCGTTGATCAGGGCGATCGTCGGCTGCTCGAGGGTCTCGAGCAGCGTACTGGCCCGCTCGTAGAGGCGACGGAACTGGCTCTTCCTCTGCTGGAACGCCCTCCGGCGCTCCTCGGGCGACATCTTCGAGTCGATCGGCGCGTCGGCGCCAGCCGAGAAGACCGGCGGCGCGCCGGTGACGATGACGACCCGCCTCTCGGCGTCGTCCCTGACCTCGGCGAACGCCGTCGCGAGCTCGGTCAACATCGCGTCACTGAGGGAGTTCCGCCGGTCCGGACGGTTCAGCGTCACGGTCGCGACAGGGCCTTCGAGAACGAGCGTGACGTTGTCGCCCACGACGCGCCGACAGTAGCACGCAATTCGCGACGCTCGCAACGTCACGGACCCGGCACCGGGCAGGGGGACGTGGCCCAAGGCGTGGTCTTCCTGGTTTCGGGCGCCGCCAGCTTCATCACGGGGCAGACGCTGTCGGTGACCGGCGGAGATACGATGATGTGACCCGGCCGGGCTCTGGGGCTGTTCGGCCCCCGAGCCCCAGGAGAGCGACATGGACCTCAGCACCGTGACCTATGCGGCAAAGGGCGGCATTGGGCGCGTGGTCCTCAATCGCCCCGAGCAGCTGAATGCCATCAGCCCGACGCTCCTCGAGGACCTCAACCGGGTCTGCGAGACGGTCGAGCGCGACCCGGGCGTCCGGGCCGTCACGCTCACTGCCGCCGGGCGCGCCTTCTGCGCCGGCGCCGACCTCAGGGCGGTGAAGGCGCTGGCGCCGGATCCGGATCGGTGGAACGGCTTCATGCGCCTCTGGCACCGCGTCTTCGATCGGATCGAGGCCCTGCCCGTTCCGGTCATCGCCGGGGTGCAGGGCCTGGCGCTGGCCGGGGGCCTGGAGCTCGTCCTGGTGGCCGATCTGGTCGTGGCCGACGAGGCGGCGCGGCTCGGGGACCAGCACGCCAACTTCGGTCTCGTGGCCGGCGGGGGCGGCAGCCAGCGGCTGCCACGCCTGATCGGCGCGCGTCGCGCCAAGGAGCTGATGCTGCTGGGCGGCTGGCTCAGCGCCGGCGAGGCGCTCGCCTGGGGGCTCGTCAACCGTGTCGCCCCGGCGGGCACGCTGGCCGGGATGATCGAGGAGATGGCCGCGTCCCTCGCTGACAAGAGCGCATCGGCCAGCCGCACGGTGAAGGCGCTGGTCAACCGGGCCTTCGACGCCGACCTGGCCGGCGGCCTGGAGATGGAGCGGCACCTCGTCGCCGCTCACATGCGTTCCGCCGATGCCGCCGAGGGCCTGCGCGCCTTCGCCGAGAAGCGGACACCCGTCTTTCACGAGCCGTAGCACGAGAGGATTCCATGGACCTGGCCTTCACCCCCGAGCAGGAAGAGCTGGTGCGGACGCTCAGGAGCTTCGCCCGCAAGGAGCTCCAGCCGCGCTCCGCGCGATGGGACAAGAGCGGCGAGTTCCCGCGGGAGGCCTGGCGGCAGATGGGCGAGCTCGGGCTGCTCGGTCTCCGGACACCCGCCACCTACGGCGGGCAGGAGGCCGATTACCTCACGTTCGGGATCGCCATGGAGGAGATCGCGCGCGGCGACTTCGCCTGCACCTACGGGCTCCAGCTGGGGGGGCTGGCCGGCGAGATCCTGGGCCGGAACGGGAGCGAGGAGATCAAGGCGCGCTGGCTGCCGCCCACGGCGCGGGGGGACACCGTCATCGCGCTGGCGCTCACCGAGCCCGGCGTGGGCTCCGATGCCGCCAACCTCGCCTGCCGGGTGGAGCGCGACGGCGACGGCTACGTCATCACCGGCGAGAAGTCCGGCATCAGCCTGGGCATGGTCGCTGAGGCCGCCATCGTCTTCGCCCGGACCGACCCGGGCGGCCGGGCGCGCGGCGTGACGGCCTTCCTCGTGCCGCTCGACCTGCCTGGCGTGTCGCGCAGCCCCCTGCGCGACATGGGCACCCGGGCCATCGCGCGCGCGGTGCTCGCCTTCGACCACGTGCGGGTGCCCGGTTCCCACCGGCTGGGAGAGGAGGGGGCCGGCTTCTACCAGGTCATGCAAGGCTTCGACTACAACCGCGTCGGCATCGCGCTCGCGTGCCTCGGGGTCGCCCAGGTCTCGCTCGAGGAGACGATGGCCTATGTCAAGGAGCGCAAGGCCTTCGGGCGCGCGCTGGCGACCTTCGAAGGCGTCTCCCTCGCCATCGCGGAAGCCGCTACCCACATCGACGCCTGCCGCTGGCTCTGCTACCGCGCCCTCTGGCTCGCCGACCGCGGCCAGCCCCATACGAAGGAATCGGCCATGACCAAGTGGTGGGCGCCGCGCCTCGCGGTGGAGACCGTCCACCAGTGCCT
>CAZWXA010000259.1:4881-6011 GCA_964637755.1 uncultured bacterium
GAGCTGCCCTTCGAGCAGCGAATGCGCGACGTGATCGGCCTCGAGATCGGTGACGGGACCGCGGAGGTCATGAAGATGGTGGTCGCCCGCCAGCTGATGGGGCGCGCCAGCGTGCCTTGACGCGACCGTCTCGCCTGCTACCATGCCCCCGACAGACGACAGACGGCGGCGAGTCTTGCCGAAATCGGAGGAGGACATGGCGGAACGGCGACTACCCACCGAGCAGGAAGTGCGCTCGTACATCCGCGACCGGCGGAACTGGGGCCGGTGGGGCGCGGACGACCAGGTCGGCGCGATCAACCTCATCACGCCGGCCAAGCGCGCGGCGGCGGCGCGACTCGTGCGCAGCGGTCGCAGCGTCTCCCTGAGCCGGGTGTTCCCCAAGGAGCCCGGTCCCAACAACGCGCTGCCCGCCCAGCACTACATGCGGACGTTGCCGCGCGGGAAGGGTGGGTTCGCGGCCGACTACTACGGCATCTTCTACCACGGCGTCGCCTCCACGCACCTCGATGCGCTCTGCCACACCTGGGACGAGGAGGCGATGTGGAACGGGCGCGACCCGAGGAAGGAGATCACGTTCGACGGAGCGACGTTCGGGTCGGTCGAGCACTGGGCGGACGGGATCATCACACGCGGCGTGATGCTCGACGTGCCGCGGCATCGGGGGTCCCCCTGCGTGACGCAGGAGACGCCCGTGCATGGATGGGAGCTCGAGGACATCGTCGCCGCTCGCGGACTGACGCTCGAGCCCGGTGATGCCGTCTGCGTGTATGCCGGCCGTGAGGCCTGGCACGCCGCGAATCCGGAGAAGCCGTACAGCCGCCCCTTCGGGTCGGGGCCCCAGGAGCGACCGGGGTTGCACGTGTCCTGCTTGCCCTTTCTTCGCGACCACGACGTCAGCGTGCTCGTCTGGGACATGCTCGACCACCTTCCCATCGGCTATGACATTCCGTGGGCGGTTCACGCGGCTCTCTTCGCCTACGGCGTGGCCCTGCTGGACAACGCCCTCCTCGAGCCGCTCGCTCGAGTGTGCGTCGAGGAAGGGCGCGACGAGTTCATGCTGGTGATCGCGCCCCTGAGGGTCGTCGGGGGCACGGGATCACCGGCCAACCCCCTGGCGGTCTTCTGAG
>CAZWXA010000260.1:0-5997 GCA_964637755.1 uncultured bacterium
CTTGTCGACCGCCTTCATCAATCCGATATTGCCTTCCTGGATGAGGTCCAAAAACTGGAGTCCGCGGTTCGTGTATTTCTTCGCGATGGAGATGACGAGCCGGAGGTTCGCCTCCACCATCTCCTTCTTGGCGCGCGCGGCCTTCTGCTGGCCGGCCTTGATGATGCCCATGACCCGCTTGATCTCCTCGGCCTTCGCGTGGGCCCGCTGCTCCGCGCGCTTGATCTCCTGCTGGGCCACCCAGATCTGCCGCTGCTTCGGGCTCGCGAACTTCTTGGCCGCCCGCTGATCGAGGTCGGGGTCGCCGTGGGAGCCGTTCGAGCCGTTGCCGCCGAAGGTGACGTAGATGAGGTTCTGGACCTCCTCGGCAGAGGGACGCCGGCCATTCGTCCACAGCGCGATCACGCTCTCCGCGCGCTCGATGTTCTCCAGCAGCGCGCGCAGCTCCTGCACCAGACCGCGCCGCTCGGCGTCGCTGTCCTCGCGGTCGATGATCTGGGAGCCGATGTTCAGGGCCCTGAGCGTCTCCAGCACCTTCTGCTGCTTGGTCTGGGCCTGGGCCTCGTACTTCTTCCAGGCGGGTTCGCGGCCGCCCTTCTTCTTCCTGCCCGACGCGGCCGCCTTGAGCTTCCGGAAGCGGTCCATGAGCTGCTCGCGCTCCCGCAGGAGCCGGTCGACCGTCGAGAGCTTGTGGATGACGACGCGGCTCAGCTCCTCGGCCTTCTCGTCGTCGAACTCCTCCTCCGAGATCTCCACGACTTCCTTGACGGGGATCTCGCGCTTGCGGAGCTTCTCGCGGAGCCCGCGGAAGCGCTCGATGGCGAGGTTGGTGCCCAGGACCGCGCGCGCGACTTCCTCCTTGCCCTCCTCGATCCGCTTGGCGAGCGCGATCTCGCCCTCACGGGTGAGCAGGGAGACGCGGCCCATCTCCCGCAGGTAGAGGCGCACCGGGTCCTCGGTGCGGCCGACCGGCCCCGGTGTGAGGTCGATCGGCTCGGCCGGACCGTCGCCGTCGTCGACCTCCTCGGGCACCGGCGTTTCGATCTCGGAGGGCAGCCGGCCCGCCTTGGCCGAGGCCACGACCTCGATGTCCAGGGCGCCGAACATCATCATGATGTCGTCGAGCTTGTCGAGCGACACCAGATCGGAGGGAAGGGCGTCGTTCACCTCGTCGTAGGTGAGATAGCCCTTCTGCTTGCCCTTCGAGATGAGCTTGTCGAGCCCTTCCGTCTTGGGTGCTTCAGCCATTCGTCTGGACTCCTTCTGGACCTGAGGCCCTCGCGGATTCCGTGGGCGCGGAGCGCCCGCCGCGGGTGAGCTCCAGCACCTGTTCGCCCTCGCGCTGGAGGGCGAGCAGATCTTCCTGCAGGTCGGATGGTGACCCGGTGCCCGAGGTCTGTCCCTCGGCGATCGCCCGGCGGACCTCGCTGAGGCGGCGGAGCCGGCGCTTGAGCTCGAAGCGGTTGCGGAACTGCGCGACGGCCGTCTGCGTGTCGCTCCAGTCGCGTTCGTCGAGGAGCAACGCCGCCAGCACGCCGCGCTCGGCCTCGCCCGGGAGATCGGCCATCAGGGTCTCGGCGTGGGAGTCCGGGCGCAGCTTGAGGCTCCGCAGGAGGGCTCGCAGCGCCGGATGGGCGAGGTCGGTCTCGTCCACGACCGGGAGGAGCGCCGGCCGCGACTCCCGTACATGGACGAGGAGCAGGAGCAGCTCCCGCTCGGTCAGCGGCATTCCGGCCGGCGCGGCGGCCGGAGGTGGGCCGGCCCCAGGCCGCCGCCGGGCGGTCTCGAGGCGCTGTGCCTCGATCCAGAGCTGAGCCGCGTCGACGCCGAGCCGGAGGGCGGCCTCCCGGGCCAGCGCCAGAGCTTCCTCCGAGTTGCCGACCTTGGCGAGCATCATCGCGACCCGCGAGAACGCGGTCACGCGACCGCGCGGTCCGCCGGGGCCGGCGGTGTCGGCCAGTACCCGGTCGAGCGCGTACGAGAGGAGGCTTCGCGCGGTCGTGATGCACCCGGCGAACGCGTCCGGACCCTCCGATCTGAGCAGGGTGTCCGGGTCGTGCCCTGCCGGCAGCAGCGCCACCTTCAGCCGGAGCGTTCCGACCTCGCCGAAGCTCCCGTTCCGGGTGAGGGCCCAGGTGATGCTTTCGCGCGATGGCTCGAGCAGCTCCTCGGCGCGCTCCGCCGCTTTCTGGCCCGCCACGTCGGCGTCGAAGAAGGTCACGATCTCGCTCGCGTACCGCCGGAGCAGCGCGAGCTGCGCGGGCGTGAACGCCGTCCCCAGCGCCGCGACCGTCTCGGTGAACCCGTGCTGATGCGCCATCAGGCAGTCGAGGTAGCCCTCGACGAGGAGAGCCCGGTCTCTGGCGCGGATCGACTCGCGCGCCAGGTCGATCGAGTAAAGCGTCTGCCCCTTGGAGTAGAGCGGCGTCTCCGGGGAGTTGAGGTACTTGGGTGACTCGTCCCCGAGGGCGCGGCCGCCGAACGCGACGACCCGGCCCTGCAGGTCCTTGATCGAAAAGAGCACGCGCCCGCGGAATCGATCATAGTGCCCCGCGCCGCCCTGCCGGGGCACGACCAGGCCGGCGTTCTCGAGCACGTCCGGCGGGATCCCCTCTGCCCTCATGAAGGAGAGGAGCGAGTCCCAGCCCTCGGGCGCCCAGCCGAGACCGAACCGGCGGGCGACCTCCAGGTCGACACCGCGCCCCGTGAGGTACTGCCGTGCACGCTCGCCACCAGCCTGCCAGAGGCGGTCGGCGTAGAAGCCGAGTGCCAGGTGCATCGCGCGGTAGAGGCCCTCGCGGTCGCCCTCGCCCTCCCGGGCCTGCTCCTCCGGCAGCTCCACTGACGCGCGGCGGGCGATCTCCCGGACCGCCTCGGGGAACGAGAGCCGATCCTGGCGCATCAGGAAGCCGAACGCATCGCCGCCGACGCCGCAGCCGAAGCAGTGGAAGATGCCTTTGGCCGGGTTCACCATGAACGAGGGCGTCTTCTCGGCATGGAACGGGCAGAGGCCTTTCCAGCTGGCACCCGCCTTCCTGAGGTTCACGAACTGGCTCACCAGGTCGACGAGGTCCACGCGCGAGCGGATCTCGTCGAGCACCGCGATCGAGTAGGGTGCCATCAGCCGACCTTGAGCGCCGCGATGGTCGCGCCGGCGCCTCCCTCGTTCGGTTCACCCGGCCGGAACGATTCGACCAGCGGGTGGCCCACGAGCAGATCGTGGATGCTCCGGCGGAGGGCGCCGGTGCCCTTGCCATGGACCAGCCGCACCGTCGGCAGCCCGGCGAGGAAGGCATCGTCGAGGTACTTCTCGACGAGGTTCCGCGCCTCGTCGGTCGTCCGGCCCAGGAGGAGAATCTCCGCAGCCACGTCGGTCTTCTCGGGTACGTGGACCACCTTCGTGGCGCCGCCGCCGGCGGCCACCTTGCGGAGGCTCCGCAGCGGGACGCGGACCGTGATGGTCCCGGAGACCACCGTTGCGGTCGCGCCGGCGATCTCCTGGAGCCGGCCCCTGACGCCGAGATGCGCCGCTTCGACCGCGTCGCCCGGGGCGGGCCTCTCCGTCGCCGTCGACTCGTCAACGAGCGTTGCGGGCGCCGTCGCCTCGACCGTCGCGCCCAGGTCCCGGATGCGCCGGCTGGCCTCTTCGAGCGCCCGCTTCGAGCGCTCCGTCTGCTTCAGCCGTTCCCACTCCGCCGCGACGGCGCGCCGGAGCTCCGAGAGCCGCGAGGCCGCGTCCTGCTTGGCGCGCGCGACGATCTCCCGGGCACGCTGCTCGGCCCGGGCCAGCTCGGCCGAGGCGCTGGCCAGGTGCCTGGCGGCCTCGCTCTCGCTCCGCTCGACGGCGAGCGCCCGCGCGGACTCCGTTCGGGTCTGCTCGTCGAGCCGCGACAGGAGCTCGCTCAGGCGGGCGGCGTGCTCGGAGCGGTGGGCCCCTGCGCGCCGGATGATCCCGGCGTCGAGCCCGAGCCGTGCCGCGATCGCCAGGGCGTAGCTCTGCCCCGGATGATCGTAGGCCAGCCGGAAGGTCGGCGCCAGGCGCTCCCGGTCGAACTCGACGGACGCGTTGCGGGCGCCCGGGTGCGTGCTCGCGAACGCCTTGAGCGGCTCGAGATGGGTGGTGGCCATGACCAGAGCTCCCCGCTGCTCCAGCTCCTCGAGGATCGCCTGGGCGAGCGCCGCGCCCTCGTCGGGATCGGTCCCCGCGCCAAGCTCGTCCAGAAGGACCAGCGACTGATCGTCGACGTGCGCGAGCAGGTCGCGTACCTGGCGGACGAAGGCCGAGAAGGTCGAGAGGTTCTCCGCGACGCTCTGTTCGTCGCCGATCACGGCGAAGAGCCGCGACACGAGCGGCAGGCGGCTGCCCTCGTCGGCCGGGAGATGGCACCCGACCTGCATCATCAAGCAGAGGAGCCCGAGCGTCTTGAGCGCGATCGTCTTGCCGCCCGCGTTGGGCCCGGTCACGACGAGCAGCGGGCGATCGCGGGAGATCTCGATGTCGACCGGCACGACCGGCCGGGAGGCGTCACGCCAGCTCTGCGCGAGAAGGAGCGGGTGGCGTGCTCCCCGGAGGCTGACCGCGGCCTGGTCCAGCACCGGACAGGCGGCCTTCATGCGCTCGGCGAGCCGCGCCCGGGCGATGATCCAGTCGAGCTCGGCGATCCCCGCGACGAGGTGCTCGAGCTCCGGCAGGTTCTCCCGCACGGCTGCCGTCAGCTCGGCCAGGATGCGCGCCGTTTCCTGCTCTTCCTGCCGCGCGCTGTCGACGAGATCGTTGTTCCCGTCGATGACGCGATCCGGCTCGAGGAAGACCGTCTGGCCGCTCTGCGACCGATCGTGGACGATGCCGCGCAGCCGGACACGCGCGTCCGAGCGCACGGGCACCACGTAGCGCCCGTTGCGACGCGTGACGTAGCGGTCCGAGAAGATGCGCTCGGCCTCGGGTGTCTGGAAGAGAGATTCGAGGTCGCGGACGATGCGGTGCTCGAGCTCGCGGATGCGCTGCCGGAGCCGGCGGAGCGCCGGGCTCGCATCGTCGGTGAGGGTGCCGTCGTCCGCGATCGCACGGCGCAGGGCGCCGCCGAGGTCGTCGAGCCTCGGGAGCGCCTCGGCGATCCGGGCGAGCGCCGGGCCGAGGGTCCGGATGGTGCGCCCGAAGGCTCGCAGTCTCGATCCTGCGTCGAGCAGGGGAATCAGCACGGAGAGCTCGGCGCCGTCGAGCACGGCTCCCTCGGTGCGGCAGCGATCGAGACTCGGCCGCACGTCCGGGATCGCATCCCAGGCCGGAACACCGTGCGCCGCCACCACGGCCCGACCCTGGCTGGCCTCGTCGAGCGCGGCCTGCACCGCTCCGCGACCCGCGAGGGGCAGCGCCGTCAAGGCCCGGTCGCGCCCCATCAGCGTGCCCGTCTCGGCGGCCAGCAGGGCTCGAGCCTCGTCCCACTCGACCCCCCGGCCCGGGAGTCCGCCTGGCTGCATGTCCTCGCCTCGGTCGCTCGCCGCCTTCACCTGGGGAGCACCGGAGGAACCGTCGGGAGTGTTGCCGCTGCTAATCCGAGAAGCGCTCGCGCCGCTTGGCCTTCTTGCGTGCCGCCAGCGCCTTGCGCTTGCGACGGACGCTCGGTTTCTCGTAGTGCTGGCGTTTCTTGAACTCGGACAGGAGCCCGGCCTTCTCGCACGACTTCTTGAAGCGCTTGAGGGCGCTCTCGAAGGACTCGTCGGGCTCGATGACGACCTTGGTCACGCAGCTCCCCTCCCCCTTGCCTCCGCCGAAACGGCCAGACCGATAAACTCAAACTGTATACCATGCGCCCCCGGGGCAGGCAAACCCTTGCCACCGGCCGCTGAAAAGAACCCATCTGCGGCGTTGGCTCGGGCGCTCCTCCCTGCGGCGTACAGGAGTACGCCTCGGTCGTCGCGATTCACTCGGGCCTCGCCTCGGCTGCGCCTCGGCTCGAACTTCGGCCGCCTTGCATCTGGGTCCTTTTCAGCGGCCGG
>CAZWXA010000261.1:0-5954 GCA_964637755.1 uncultured bacterium
GAAGCGAACTATTCCCACATAACCTGATTCTGTGGACTACGACTGACCGAAGGGAGGGAGTATTCCACAGAATCTCAGAACGCTGCGAGACGCTCTCCTGGCGCGGGCCCGGCCGCCGGGGAGCTCCATTCCCCTGCCTGGTCCCGACCGCCGCCTGTGGGTGGTGCAGCCGGGGCGGGTGCGGCTGTATGAGGGGGAAGAATCGGAGGACGAATGACGCGCTCCGAGAAGAAGGCCCGGATCCCGCCCTTCCGCAGTGATCACGCGGAGCGCGACTTCTGGGCACGCCACAGCGTGGAGGAGTTTGCCCAGGGGCTCACGGATCTCCAGATCGAGATTCGACCGCCACGCACGGAACAGATCGCCTTCCGTCTCTACAAGGACGACCTCGAGGTCCCCAGCTCGCTCGCGGCGGCGCGCGGCGTCGGACACAGCACGCTGGCGAGGACGGTGCTTGAAGGCTGGCTCGCGCGCTCGCGGAGCACGTCAGCGCTGGATCGACTGCTCCTGGACCGCGCGCCGGAACCCGATCGGGTCGCTCACGTGCCGGAACGGCTCGCGCGCGCCGCCGGTGCCCGTCACCGTGAGCGTCCCGTAGCCGAACAGCCGCGCCGTGATGCTCTGATCCACGCCGATCGTCTCGATCTTCTGGAGCAGGATCTCGTCGCTGTGGCGCGCGATGAAGCCACGTTTCATGATGACGCGCATGTTCGTGACGGCGAACTCCGAGGTCAGGACTCGCACGGCGCGCGCCGCGAGCATCGCGAGACCGACCACGCCGATCGCGAGGCCCGGGAGGCTCCACCAGGAGGCCATCGCCGCGGCGAGGGGCAGGATCGAGGCGGCCAGGCCCACGAGCACGACGAGGGCGGGGCCGGCGTAGAGGATCCAGTGCTGGCGCGTCTTGAAGACCACTCGCTCGTCGGTCAGCAGGTGGCGGTCGACGTATCCCATGTCAGCGCGCGCGGGCTCCGTTCAGAGACGGCTCCGGACCACGTCGACGCGCCCGGTGACCGCGGCCTCGCCCGAGGTCGACCCCCCGCGAGGCCACGGTCACCGGGTGCCCAGCGCGCTCAGGCCCGCCTGCGCCAGCTGCGCCATCTCCGGAGGAAGGTCTGGCTGCGCGAGGAGCTTCTGGTACGCGATGGCGGCCAGCTCCGGCTGCTTGAGGGCGATGTAGCTCGCCGCGGCCGCCAGGAGCGCCCGGCGGCCGAACAGCGACGCCGGATCGAGGTACACCGCGGTCATGTAGTACTCGACCGCGCCCGACGGGTTCCCCTCCACGCGGTACGACTCGCCCTTGTAGAAGGCGGCCTCGCCGGCCGCGGCCGCGGCCTCCCCCTTGATGATCCGGTCCAGCTCGGGACGCGCCTCCTTCCAGCGCTTCTCCTCGACGAGCAGGCGCACGTACCGGAATCGCACCGGCAGCGTCCACTCGGCTCCCTGGCCGTCCTTCGCCGCGCGCTGGTACGCCTCGATCGCCCTCGCCCGATCGCCGGTCTCCTCCCTGAGCCGCGCCAGCAGGAACCAGGCGCGCGGCAACCGCGGATCCCGGGGCGAGGGGCCCTGGACGAACTTCTCGAGCGCCCCACGCGCGTCCGCCAGGGCGCCCGTCTCGATCATCGCCTCCACGGCGAGCATGAACACCTCGTCGAGAAACTGGCTCTGCTTGAACTGCTCTCGCAGGAGCGCGAGCGCCTCGTTCGCGATCGGCCAGTTCCGCGCCGCCGCCGCCCCGAGACCGACTCGCACCAGCCCGCTGTCGGCCCGGGTGTCAGCCGGGAACTCCTTCACCAGCCGCTTCGCCGTGTCGAGTGCCTCCTGCCACGCCTGGGCCTCCACGGCGGTGACCACGAGGCCGTAGAGCAGGGCCGGCGCTTCCCGGCCCGAGCGGATCGGGGCCGTCGCGGCCTTCCGGTAGCCCTCGCGGTCGCGGCGGCCGAACGCGGCCACCGCGAGCCCGTACTCCGCGGCCTCCGTGACGGCAGGACTGCCGCTCTCCCGGGCGTCCGCGAAAGCTCTAGCCGCGTCCTCCCAGCTTTTGAGCTCGAGGGCGGCGACGCCCAGTCCGAGCTGGGCTTCGGCCCCTTCCCCCTCGCGCCTGGCGGCGGCGAACTCCTCGCGCGCCTCGGCCGGGTGCCGCGAAGCCAGGAGGGCGACGCCAAGGGCCAGGTGGGCGCGCCCGAGCAGCGGCGAGGTCGGGGCGCGATTGAGAAAGTCATGGAGCAGCGGCTGGGCGTCACGGGGCCGGCCGGCGCGCAGCAGGAGGATCGCCCGGTTGAGGCGGACGAGATCGGCCCGCGGATGCGCCGGGTACCGATCGAGAACCCGGTCGAGGAGGTCGAGCGCGGACGCGCTGTCGCCGGCGCCCGCGGCCTGCTCCGCCGCCAGGCTGAGCGCGTCGGCGGCGTACTGGTTGTCGGGCAGGTCGCGCGCGAAGTCGGCAAACGCCGTGCGGGCCTCGGCGCCGTTGCCGCGTTTCAGCTCCGCCCACCCGACGGAGTACATCGCGGCAGGGGCCGCGGGATGTGTCCGGAACTCGCCGAGGAAGCGGCGGAACGCCCCCGCCGCCCCGTCGTACTCGCCGGCGTAGTACGCGCCCTCCCCCGCGAGGAGGAGCGCTGGCGCCCGGAACTCGCTCGGGATCGGCTGGGCCAGGAGCGCGGTCGCGTCCGCCTGGGCCTGGGCGAACTCGCGGAACTCGAAGTTGAGCTGGGCCAGCCTGAGCCGGGCGAGCCAGCCGAGGCGGCTGCCAGGGTCGTTCTGGCGCGCCTGATCGTACCGTGTCCGCGCCTCGTCCTGGTTGCCCTCCTGCCGGAATACCTCGCCTTCGAGGAACAGGACCCACGCCCGGTCCCGGGAGCTGAGCGACCTCGACAGGAGCTCCTGGTCGAACGCGTGGGCCGCAACGGGATTCCTCTGCGCGATAAAGCGCGCCATCGCGAACAGCGCCGGCAGTACCAGCGGCGACGTGCGCTCCTGCAACGGCTTGACGGCCTGGCGGGCTCCCGCCCAGTCGTCGAGACCGAGCAGTGCCTGGACGAGGCCGAGATGCGCCCAGTCGCGCTCCGGGAAGGCGCCGGCGTTCTCGAGCACCTGCCGGTACGACTTGACCGCCTCCGCCAGGTGGCCGACCTCGGTCTGCCACCAGCCGAGCCTGAGGAGCCCCGTGTCGAGCAGCGGATGAGCGCCGCCCGCCGCGAAGCGCCCCAGCTCCTCGGCGGCGGCGGCGTACTCGCGAAGCCTCGCGAGCGATTCGCCGAGCCAGAATCTGGCCTCGCGGGCGGCAGACGGTGTCGCGTCGTCGAGGAGTCGCGCCCACGCCTGCCGGGCATCTTCGTGACGGCCGAGGAATGACAGCGCGAGCGCGCGCCCGTAGCGAGCCGAGCCGACGAGTTGCCGGGAGGAGAGGTCCTCGCGCTTGAGGACCCCCTCGAACGCCGCGAGCGCGCGCTGCGTGTCTCCGAGCCGGAGGGCGGTGTACCCGCTCGCGTTCTGTGCGAAGGCTCCCAGTTCGTCACCCGACCCCTCCCGGTACACCCGCTCGTAGGCGCGGTCGGCCTGGAGGATCCGGTTCAGCCGGTACAGGGACTCTGCCAGCACGTACCGGGCTCGCCGCGCCTCCCCGGGGCCCGGCGCCTTCCCGAGCCCCTCTTCGAGCAGCTCCACCGCCCGGTCGTACTCCGCGATCTCGAAGCGGAACCGGCCGCACTCGATGAGGGCCGTGGTCCGGCCGAGCCTGGCGAGCAGATCCTTGCATTCCGCCGTCGGCAGAGGCGCCGTCGGCTTGAGTTGCGTCCAGTCGAGGACGAGCCTCGGAGGCGGCAGCTCGGGGATCGGGTACGGCGAGTCGGGCGCCGGGGGCACCGGCACGACAATGGCCGGCTTGTCGAGCGCGGCCGCGGCGAACGGGACGACGAACGTGAGGTCGGGGAGCGGCAACTCGACCGGAACCGGCGGTGGCGCCGCGGCGACGAGGGTGGTCCACGCGAGGGCCAGCAACCCGAGCTGGAGTGCCGCGCGTGGCGCTCCAGCACCGTTGGATCGCGGTGCTCGCGGACCCGGGACCGCGGACGCCCCGGGCGCGGCAACCGCGGCGATCATGACCCGCCCGCCGGGCCCTTTTGTTCCGTCGACTTCCGCGGCGGCGTCTGGCGGGCCAGGGTTCTGACGGCGGCGGCGCGCTGGCGCGCCCACCGCTTCTGCGCCGCATCGGGGCTTTCCGTCGCGATCTCCTCGTATCGCTGGAGCGCCTCGACCCACTGCCGCAGCTTCTCGTGGGCGGCGGCGCTGCCGACCAGCGCCCGCACCCTCAGGGTGGTGTCGATGCCGGGGATCGACACCGCGGAGTCGAACGCGTCGAGCGCCGCCGGGTATCGTCTGAGCTTGAGCTGACCGTCACCCGCGAGAAGGAACGCCTCGGCGCGGATCGCGGGGTCGGCGCTCTGCGCCGCAGCGTAGGCCTGCGAGACGGCCCCCTCGTACTGCTTGCGCTTGAACGCCGCCACAGCCTGGTCCAGGACCCGCTGGGCCAGGCGCTTCTGCTCGCCCCGCACCGCCGCGATGCGATCCTGCGCCCACTGTCGGAGCGCATCCGACTGCCCGTCGGTCGCGACCTCCTGATAGCGCTGGAGCGCCTCGACCCAGTGCTGCTGCTCCTCGTGGGCGGTGCCGCTCCCCGCGAGGGCTCGCGACCGCGTCGCCGCGTCGACCCCGGGAAGCGCCGCGATCGCATCGAACGATTCGACCGCCGCGGCAAATCGGCGCTGCTTCTGATGGGACTCCCCGATCAGCAGGAACGCCTCGAGCCGGATGCCGGCGTCCTCGCTCTGCGTCACCGCGTGGGCCAGCGCGACCGCTTCGCCGTACTTCCTGGCGGTGAACAGTGTGACGGCCCGATCGAGCGTCGCGCGCTGGGCGAGGCGCTTCTGGTGAGCCTTCACGGCCGCGATGCGCCCCTGGGCCCACTGCGTGAGGGCGGCCTCGGCGCTCTCGTCCGCCACCTGCTCGTAGAGGCTCTGTGCCTCCCCCCATTGCTGCTGTTCCTCCCTGGCCACGGCACTCCCGGCGACGGCGCGAACTCTCAGCCCCTTGTCGGCGCCGGAGATCCCCGTCACCGCCTTGAAGGCCGCGAGTGCGTCTCCGTACTGCTTCAGCTTGAGCGCCGCTTCCCCACGGAGCAGCGATGCCTCGGCTTCCAGTTCCTCGCTCTTCGCGGCCTCGGCCGCAAGGTCCGCCGCCTCCGCCCACTGCTCCCGCTTGTACGCCGCCTGCGCCAGCTCCAGCGCCGCCCGCTGGGCGAGCGCGTGCTCCGGGAATGCCTGGCGGAGCCGCTGCAAGGCCGCTTCCTGGTCTGCTCCTCGAGCGAGCTGCCCCGCGATGACCCCGGCGTCGTACAATCCCTCCGCTGTCGGGGCGGCCTCGGCCATCAGCGTCTGGTACTCCCTGGCCAGCTCGGCCGCGTCCGCCAGTCGCAGGACAGCCTCGGTGATCTGCCTGCGCGCCACCGGCGCCAGCTCGTGCTCGGGATGCGACGCCGCGAAACCTCTCAGATCCGCAATCCCTTCCGCGAGCTTGCCGGTCGCGAGCCTGGACCACCCCAGTAGATACCGCGCGTCGGCTGCGTGCTCGTGGGTCGGGTGCGTATCGACGAAGCGGGCCAGGAGCGGGACCGCGTCCTCGTAGCGCTTCAGGTCGACCAGCGCCCGCGCCAGCGAGAAGGTTGCGTCCGGCGCGAACGTGTGGTCCGGCCACCCATCAAGGAACTGCCGGAAATACCGGACGCTGGGCTCGGTATTTTTCTGCTCGAGCTCGAGCCAGGCCAGGCCGTAGACGGCATCCGGCGCCAGCGGCGACCCCGCGTCCTGCCGGACCACCGCCTCGAACGCCGCCCGCGCCCCCCCGTACCGCTTCAGCCGAAATAGCGCCTCCGCCTCCCAGTACCGGACCTCCTG
>CAZWXA010000262.1:0-3696 GCA_964637755.1 uncultured bacterium
CCTGCCACCGGGCGTGCCCTCGGGGGTCGAAGCGCTTACGGGCCGCCTCGACCTCGCGGATGCGCACGAGCTTGGCGACCGGCTTCCCATCGCGGGTGACGATGATCTCCTTCTCGTGCTCCAGCATCGCCTCGGCTCTCGGCCAGCGCTGGCGCAGATCCCGCACGGTGATGGTCTTCATGGCGGGAGAGTAACATGTTTCACGGGCCCTGGCCCCCGGGCAGATCGGCCACGGACCGACGGTTTCGAATCCCGCCGGGGTTACCACCCGCCGCTCAGGTCACCCTCACCGGGTGCGGCACCGGCACGTTGTAGCCGTAGCCCTGGGCGCTTCAGGGGATGCTGGCTGGCCGGCTGCGCAATGCCCTGGTCGTCGATCGCCCGCGTCAGGATCACTTGGTCGCTTAGGGACCGAGTAGCGGCACTCCGTAGGCGTGGAACGCGCGATCGACCGTCATGATGGCGAGCCCCGCGATCTGAGCTTGCGCGATCAGGATGCGGTCGAAGGGGTCGGGGTATCTGCCTCACTGAGCAAGTAGCGTGGCAGGTTCAGAACAAAATACGACCTTGCGCGAGGCCGGAGACCGCGACCGGGGAATTCCACGCGTTGACCGGCGGGGCCGGATCTCGTAGTGTCTCGGGCGAGATGAGCTTCAAGCTGGTGATGCTGCCGCCGCACAGCACGATCACCCGGGGCTGGGCCGCCCGGGTGGGGAGTGCGGTCCCCGGAATCGCGGTGGTCGCGCCCGAAAGCATGGAGGAGGCGGCCGGGGAGATCGTTGACGCGGAGGCCGCTTTCGGGGCTATTCCTCCCGAGGTGTTGAAGCGCGCGGGCAGGCTCCGGTGGCTCCAGGCGCCTGCGGCCGCGCCGCCCGCCGGCTACTACTACCCCGAGCTGATCGCCCACCCGGTGGTGGTGACGAACTTCCGCGAGATCTACAATGACCACATCGGCGCGCACATCCTGGCCTTCGTCCTGGCCTTCGCGCGAGGATTCCCCTCCTACCTCCCGAGGCAGCTCCGGCGCGAGTGGAGGCCCGAACCACTCGACACGGGCGTCGTGCACCTGCCCGAGGCGACCGCGCTGATCGTGGGCGTGGGCGGCATCGGCAGCGAGGCGGCCAGGCTCTGCGCCGCGTTCGGCATGCGGGTGCTCGGCGTGGACGCGCGGCGGTCGGACACCCCGCCAGGCGTCGCCGAGCTCCACCGCCCCGCCGCGCTCGACGCCCTCCTGCCGGAGGCCGACTTCGTGATCCTGACGGTTCCGCACACCCCGGCGACCGAGGGGATGATGAACCGGGCGCGGTTCACGCGGATGAAGAGGACCGCGTACTTCATCAACATCGGCCGGGGCATGACGGTGAGGCTAGATGACCTTGTCGATGCGCTGCTCTCGGGTCAGATCGCGGGCGCTGGCCTCGACGTCTTCGAGATCGAGCCGTTGCCGGCCGACCATCCGCTGTGGACCACGCCCGGCGTCCTGCTCACCCCGCACACCGCTGGATACGGCCCGTACCTCGATGACCGCCGGTGCGAGATCCTCGTCGACAACTGCCGGCGCTTCGCCGCCGGGCAGCCACTCCGGAACGTCGTTGACAAGCGGAACTGGTTCTGACGTGACTCCCGGTGCCGGGGCGTGCCAGGCGCCCGGGAGGGCGAATCGCGAGCGCTCGGCACGCCGCGTGCCGGCCCGCGACCCTGGAACCGTTGCCGGGGCCGTGGCAAGGCGGAGAATGGCGGGCGGGCGGCATCCCGCTCGTGGGCGGGCAGCGGGCGAAGGCGACGCCTGCCGGAGTCGATGCAGTACCTGACGCTTCATGCCGAACGGCTGGCCGACAAGCCGGCGGTCATCGGCGACCAGCCCGGCGGCTCGGTCACCCGCTGGACGTTCGCCGAGCTGAACCGGCAGGTGAACCGCCTGGCGAACGTGTTCCTCGATCTCGGCGTCAAGCCAGGCGACAAGGTCGTCTGGTGTCCATCCGGCCGAGATCGAGGCGGTGCTTGACCGGCACCCGGACGTTGCCGGCGTCGCGGTCTTCGGGGTGCCGAGCGACCTCTGGGGCGAGAGCCCCCACGCCGTGATCGTGCACCGCCGGGGGCGATCGCTCACCACCGACGCGGTCGCCGCCTTCGCGCGGGAGCACCTGGCGGGCTACAAGGTGCCGCGCTCCGTCTCGTTCGCCGCCGAGATTCCCCGCACAGGGTCGGGCAAGATCCTCCGGCGGCTCCGCCGCGAGCCCCTTCTGGCGAGGCCACGCCACCCGCGTCCTCTAGCGCGGGCGGCCCTCAGGCCAGGAAGTCGCGGCAGAGAGCTTCCCACATCAGCGCCGAGAGGCGCAGGCTCTCGACGTCGATCCGCTCGTTGTTGCCGTGGAACATCGACACGTACTCGGTGAACGGGATGCGCGGCGAGTGCAGCCCGAAGCCGTAGGCCGGGACGCCCTTCCAGCGGAAGAACCGGGCGTCGGTGGCGCCGGGGGAGAGCCGGGGGGCGATGCGGCTGCCCGGCACCAGCGCCGACGTGACGCGGGCCAGCGCGTCGCTGAGCGGCGTCTCGAAGGGGGTGAGCGAGCCTTCGTCGGCGCTCGGGGCGCTGACCTCCACGCGCCCCGCGAGGTCGCCGAGCGCCTCGGCGAGCATCGCGTCCACCTCGCCCGGGGTGACGCCGGGCAGCGCCCGGATGTCGACCTCGATCGTCACGCGGTCCGGGATCACGTTCGTCTTCCCGCCGCCCCGGATCACGTTGGGTGAGAAGGTCGTGTGGGTGCACGCGTACGCGAGGCGCGCGAGTCCGAGGCTCTCCATCCGAGCGGCGGTCTCGGCGACCTGCTCGGGATCGGTGAGCGCCCGGGTGACCTCATCGGGCAAGCCCAGCCCCTCGACCGAGCGGCGCCAGACGTCGAGGATGCGGGCCCTGGGCTGGTAGGCGGCGATCCGCCGCACCACCTCCGCCGCGGTCACGAGCGCGTTGTCCGCGCGGAACGGCATCGACCCGTGCCCCGGGGTGCCGCCCACGACGAGCCGCCGCCAGTTCGTGCCCTTCTCGCCGACGGTGAGGGCAAGGACCGGGCCGGACGGGGTGGGGATCTGGACCCCGCCGTTCTCGGTGATGACGTAGTCGGCCCTGACGGTGTCGGGTTCTCGCGCCGTGAGGTGGCCGGCCCCGTAGGTGCCGAGGGCTTCCTCGTCGGCGACCGCCAGGTAGACGAGTGTCCCGCGGGGCCGGAAGTCACTGGCGGCGAGGCGGCGGACGGCGACGGCCATGGTCGCGGTGAGGTTCAGCATGTCGATGGCGCCCCGGCCCCAGACGAAGCCGTCGTCGAGGTCGCCCGCGAAGGGGTCGCGCTGCCAGCCGGCCGGGTTCACCGGGACGACGTCGGTGTGTCCCATGAGGAGGAGCGTCGGCGCTGTCCGGTCCCGGCCCTCGATCCGGGTGACGAGGCTGACGCGGCCGGGAGCGGCCACGTACCGCTCGCACTCGAGGCCCGACCCGCCGAAGTAGTCCTCGAGGGCGTCGACGCTCCGGATCTCCTGCCCGGACGCCGGCTCGCCGTCGTTGACGCAGGCGTTCCGGATCAGGGTGCGGAGCAGCTCGGTCGCTTCGGTCTCCAGGGTCTTGTCGTCGGACATTCTCTCCTCCGGGGCCGGACGCGCGTGTGGGCGGTAGTCCTCCCTTGGCGATACTCTACAGGCCGA
>CAZWXA010000262.1:3796-5920 GCA_964637755.1 uncultured bacterium
GCCGGCGGGCCCGGGGTTTGACTCGCGAGCATGTTTCTGAAACTATTGCCCCCGGCGCACGCGCATGGCCCGGATACTCCAGCAGATCGTCGACGAGAAATGGCGCGAGATCGCCGAGCGCAAGACCGCGCGCCCGTTGCGGGAGCTCGAGCGGGCGTGCGCGGCCCAGGCGCCGGCCCGCGACTTCGAGGCCGCGCTGCGGCCGCCCCGCGGGGGCGTCCGGCTGATCGCGGAGGTGAAGCGGGCGTCGCCGTCGCGGGGCGTCTTCACCGCGTCGTTCGACGCGGCCGGCCTGGCCCGTGAGTACGCGGGGAACGGCGCCGCCGTGATCTCGGTGCTCACCGACGAGAAGTTCTTCCAGGGGCACCTGGAACATCTCGTGAAGGTCCGGAGGCTCGTCGACGTGCCGCTCCTCCGCAAGGACTTCACGCTCGACGAGTACCAGGTCTGGGAATCCCGCGCCGCGGGCGCCGACGCGGTGCTCCTGATCGTGTCGATCCTCGAGTCCGGGCAGCTCAGGGACCTCCTGGACACGGCCAAGGCGGCCGGGCTGGCGGCGCTCGTCGAGGTCCACACGCGGGCCGAGCTGGAGATGGCGCTCGCCGCCGGTGCCCGGGTGATCGGCGTGAACAACCGCGACCTCACGACCTTCGAGACGCGGATCGAGACCACGCTGGCGCTCCTGCCGCTCATCCCGCCCGGCCCCGTCGTGGTCAGCGAGAGCGGGTTCTTCACGGCAGCGGACGTGCGGCGGGTGGTGGACGCCGGCGCCCATGCCGTCCTCGTGGGCGAGGCCCTCGTCCGCGCGCAGGACGTTCCGGCGAAGGTGCGGGAGCTGGCGCTCATCGAAGCGCCGGGCCTGTCAGTTGCGCCCGCCCGATGAAGGGCGGCCGGACCATCCGACCGGAGCAGGGTCGCCGCCTGCGGCGGACGGGGCAGGCGGTGGTCCGAGAGCGGCCATGATCCGGATCAAGATCTGCGGCATCACCAACCTCGCCGACGCGATGCTGGCGGCCGATGCCGGTGCCGACGCATTGGGCTTCATCTTCGTCGAGGGCACGCCCCGCTTCGTCACGCCGGCGCAGGCCCGGCCGGTCATCCGCGCGCTCCCGCCGTTCGTGACGCCCGTGGGCGTCTTCTGGAATCATGGCGCCGGCCACGTGAAGGCGGTGGCCGAGTCCTGCGGGCTCGGGACGCTCCAGTTCCACGGCGACGAGACCCCGGAGGATCTCGCGGGGTACGCGCTGCCGGTGATCAAGACCCTCAAGGTCGCCGGGCCCTCGGACCTGGACGGCATGGAGGCGTACCCGGTCGCCGCGTTCCTCCTCGACAGCCGGGAGCGCTGGAGCGAAGGCGCGGCCCGTCACCCGATCCAGTGGTCGCTGGCTCGCGAGGCCGCCGCCCGCGGCCGGATCATCCTGTCGGCCGGCCTGACGCCGGAGAACGTCGCCGAGGCCATCGCCGTGGCACGGCCCTACGGTGTCGATGTCAACTCCGGAGTGGAAGCCTCGCCCGGCAGGAAGGACCCCGCCAAGCTCCGCGACTTCGTGGCGGCGGCGCGAGACGCGGCGGCACGCGTCCCGCGGCGTGGTCCGGGATGGCGCCTTCCGTTGAGCCGTCGATGAGGCGGCTCCCGGACTCCGGGGGGCACTTCGGGCGGTACGGCGGGCGGTTCGTGCCGGAGACGCTCATGAGCCCCCTCATCGAGCTCGAGCGCGCCTACGAGGCCGCCCGGCGCGACCGCCGGTTCCAGGCCCGGCTTGCCGGGCTCTCCCGGGAGTACGCCGGGCGGCCGACGCCGCTCTACGAGACCCTGCGGCTGACGGAGCACTGCGGCGGCGCCCGGATCTACCTGAAGCGCGAGGACCTCTGCCACACGGGCGCCCACAAGATCAACAACGTGCTCGGCCAGGGTCTGCTCGCGCAGCGGATGAAGAAGCAGCGCCTCATCGCCGAGACCGGCGCCGGGCAGCACGGCGTCGCGACGGCGACGGTGGCGGCGCTCCTCGGCCTCGAGTGCGAGGTCTACATGGGGACCGAGGACATCGAGCGCCAGGCCCTCAACGTCTTCCGGATGAAACTGCTCGGCGCGAAGGTCATCCCCGTCGAGTCCGGCAGCCGGAC
>CAZWXA010000263.1:0-2786 GCA_964637755.1 uncultured bacterium
TGACCGCCACCGATCCCGTCATGGTGGGCGCGACCCCCGTCCGCGTCTGGTGCGTGCCGGGCAAGGAGCTGCTGGCGCGCTTCGGTCTGGCGATCACCACGTTCTCGCTCGACTTCTTCGAGCAGTACTACGGCATGCGGTACCCGGGCGACAAGCTCGACTGCCTGGCGATCCCGGACTTCGCCTCCGGCGCGATGGAGAACCTGGGCGCGATCACCTTCCGGGAGACGGCCCTCCTCGTCGACGAAAAGACGGCCACCCACACGGAGCTCGAGCGCGTGGCCGACGTCGTGGCCCACGAGGTCGCGCACATGTGGTTCGGTGATCTGGTGACGATGGCGTGGTGGAACGGCATCTGGCTCAACGAGGCCTTCGCCACCTTCATGGAGATGCTGGCCGTCGACGCCTGGAAGCCGGAGTGGGAGCGGTGGGTCACCTTCGGGGTGTCGCGGGCGGCCGCCCTCGCGCTGGACGGTCTGCGGAACACGCGGCCGATCGAGGTGCCCGTGGGCGCGCCGAAGGAAGCCGAGGCGATGTTCGACGCCCTCACCTACGAGAAGGGCGCCTCCGTCTTGCGGATGCTGGAGCAGCACCTCGGTCCGGACCCGTTCCGGGAGGGGATCCGCTGGTACCTGGAGAAGCACCGCTACGGGAACACGGAGACGCGCGACCTCTGGGAGGCTCTCGGGGCTGCCGAGATCATGGAGGAGTGGATCTTCTCGCCGGGCTACCCCCTGATCGCGGTGATCGAGGACGGCGGGCGCTTGGTCTTGGCGCAGCAGCGCTTCGCGTACCTCGGCGTCGATGCCCCCGGTGCGGCCCAGCGCTGGCACGTGCCGATCACGCTCCGGCTCCGCGCGGACGGCATGGTCCACACGCGGAAGCTCCTCCTGACCGAGGCGGACCACCGGGTCGAGCTGCCGGGCGCTCTCGACTGGGTGATCGTCAACGCGGGCGGGCACGGGTATTACCGTGTCCGCTACTCGCCCGATCTGCTCGCGAAGCTGGCCGCACAGGCGGGGACCGTCGCCACGCCGATCGAGCGCTTCAACCTCGTCAACGACGCCTGGGCCCTGACGGTCGCGGGCGCGATGCCGGTCGCCGGGTATCTCGACCTGACAGCCCACTTCCGCGGAGAGCCGAACCGGAACGTCTGGACCTCGCAGATCGGGTCCTTCGCCTACCTCAATCGCGTCATCCGTCCCGAGGAGCGCCCGAAGCTCCAGGCGCTGGTCCGGGACCGACTCGGGCCGATGGCGGCGCGACTCGGCTGGACGCCGAGGTCCGACGAGGGAGAGGTCGAGCGCCAGCTCCGCGGGGACCTGCTCGCCGCCCTCGGCACCCTCGGCAACGACGCGGCGGTGCAGGCCCGCGCGCGCGAGATGTATCGCGGCGATCACACGATTCTGGACCCGGCTGTCCTGTCGGCGGCGATCGCCATCTCCGCCCACGCGGGCGGCCCCGCCGAGTACGACGACGCCCTCTCGCGCTTCAAGCGGGCGAAGACGCCGCAGGACGAGCAGCGCTACCTCTACGCGCTCGCGGGCTTTCGCCAGCCGGACCTGCTCGCCCAGACGCTCGAGCGGACGCTCGATGGCGAGTTCCGGACCCAGGATGGGCCGTTCGTCCTGCGCTCGCTCCTCGTGAGCGTCCACGGGCGAGAGCAGGCCTGGGCGTTCGTCAAGGCGCACCGCCAGGAGATGGCCGCGAAGTACCCGGCCAGCGGGTACCGGCGGCTGTGGGAGGGTGTCCAGGGCCTCGCGACGCCGGCCCTCGAGAAGGACGTGCTCGAGTTCGTGCGCGCGACGGGGCTCGACCTCGGCGGCAAGAAGCTCGCGCAGTACCTGGAGCAGCTGCGCATCGCGGTGGCGTTCCACGAGCGCGGCGTCCACCTGGGGTAGCGCCGAGCCGGTCGGGGGACTCGCGGGAGACGCCGGAAGCTCGCCATCCCACGGGGGAGTCTCCTGGCCCCGCCCGGAGAGCTCTCCGCCAGGGGCGCGCCATCGTCCGCTGCCACGCCCGGTCGCTCGGACCTCGCCGCGCAGACCCGGTCGACCCATTCGGGCGGACCGGTCCTCTGGCCGGTTCGTTCCCGCCAGGTCGGTGCCAGGATCAGCTGCCGTCCGGAGTGAACAGCCTGAGGTCGGGGATGTCGCGGAAATCCTCCGGGTCGAGTGTCCAGAGTGCCGCGCCGTGCGTGAGCGCGCACGCGGCCACGGCGAGATCGATCTCGCGTCCCCGGGGACGCCGGACGACCCGGTAGAGTTCGGCGGCGAGCACAGCCTCGGCGGCTCCGAACGGCGCCGCCGCCTCCCGGGGGAAGAGCGCCTGCTGCGCCGCGATTTCCTCCGGGCGCCGTGGGCCACGAAGCCACTCGTACAGCACCGGCGCCGAGACCAGCATCCGCTCGCCGCGTTCGATCGACTGCCTCAGAGACGCGGCCGACCGCCGGGGACCGGTCAGCGCGTCGACCAGGACCGACGTGTCGAGGTGGATCACGAGCCAGTCTTCGGTCCCCGCCGCCTCCCGCCCTGCCTGCGGGCTCCACGGATCGCCCGCAGCTCTGCCTCCACCTCGCCGACCGGCCGTGAGGGAATGGCGGGGACGAGCCGGTCGAAGACCTCGAGGAGGCGGAGCCGTTCCTCGTCGCTGAGCTTGCCGATGCGGCCCGCGTACTCGTGGATCGCCTCGCGGACCACGAGACTCTGCGGCTTGCCGAGCCGCGCCGCGACCCGGCGGAGCTGGTCGGCAGTCGCCTGGTCGAAGGTGAACGTCATCTTCGCCAT
>CAZWXA010000263.1:2886-5918 GCA_964637755.1 uncultured bacterium
AGGCGCTCACCTTTCAGGTAGGCGTCGAGGGTGGCGATCGCGATGCGCAGCATGTTCGCGCCGGCCTCGCGCGTGTTGTACCCGATGTGCGGCGTCAGGAGCACGTTGGGGAGGTCCCGGAACACGTACTCGCCGCGGGGCGGCTCCTCCTCGTGAACGTCGAGCGCGGCGCCGGCGATCTTCCCGTCCCGGAGCAGGCCGGCGAGCGCCGCGTTGTCGACGAGGCGGGCCCGCGCCGTGTTGACGAAGTACGCCTCGGGCTGCATCCGCTCCAGGAGGGTGCGCGAGACGAGCCCGTGGGTCTCCTGCGTGTAGGACAGATGGAGCGATACGACGTCGGACCGGCTGAAGAGATCCGGGAGCGACACGAGTGCGAGACCGTACCGCGCTCGCTCCGGGGCGGGCCGGCGGGTCCAGGCGAGAAGCCGCATCCCGATGCCCGCGGCGAGCCGCGCCATGTCCGTCCCGATCGGGCCCAGCCCCACGATGCCGAGCGTCCTGTCCCGCAGCTCGATCCCCTGGAAGGTCCCCGGCTCCCAGCGGCCCGCGCGAATGCTGAGGAAGGCGAACCCGATCCGGCGAGTCAGGGCCAGGATCAGCCCGAGCGCATGCTCGGCGACCGAGGTGGCGCCGTAGTCGGGGGTGTAGGTCACCACCACGCCGCGTCGCGTGGCTTCGGCGACGTCGACGCAGCTCGCATAACCGATCCCGAGGAAGCAGACGAAGCGGAGCTTCGGGCACTGCCGGATGACCTCGGCGTCCATGACCGAGTAGTCGAGGAACACGGCCTCCGCGTCGCGGAGCCGGGTGACGAGATCGGCCGTGTCCCGCGGCGGGTCCTGGTAGAAGTCGACGGGGCCGATGCGCCTGAGCGGCTCCAGCTGCTCCTCCCGCTGAACGCATCCGGCGCCTTCCGGAAAGACAATGCGCATGGAAGTTCCTGGCCCGCGATCATACTCCACGACCGCTCCGCTTCGGGGCGGGTCCGCCGGGCCGCGTACGCTCAGCGCACGATTGCAAGGGGCGCTCTCACTTCCGCTTCCGGCGCGCGTGGCCCTGGAGACCGCGCTCCCACAGGTACTCCTTCTCGCCGAGGTGCCGCCCGACCCACCGGGAGAGCACGAAGAACAGGTCGCTCAGCCGGTTCAGGTAGCGGAGAGGGCCGTCGCCGATCGGCTCCACGCGGGAGAGCGCCAGGATCTCGCGCTCCGCCCGGCGACAGATGGTCCGGCAGAGGTGCAGAAAGCCGCTGATCCGCCCGCCGCCGGGGAGGACGAACGACTTCAGCGGCTCGAGGTCCTTCTGGCAGCGGTCCATCAAAGTCTCCAGCTCCGTCACCTCGGCGTCGCCGACGCGGAACATCCCCTCGTGCGCGGCGTCGGCCGGCGTGGCCAACTCGCTGCCGAGGTCGAAGAGCTGGTCCTGCAGGCGGCGGAACACCTCGTCGAGCCAGCGGTGCTTCTCCCCTTCCGCCAGTCGTTCCTCGTTGAACGCGCGGGCGAGTCCGAGGGCCGCGTTCAGCTCGTCGATCGTCCCGTACGCGACGATCCGCGGCGAGTCCTTGGGCACGCGCCGGCCGCCGACGAGAGCGGTCGTCCCATCGTCGCCCGTTCGCGTGTACACGCGAGTGATGCTGATCGGCATGACCATCGCCTCCTGGCCGTCGCTGCCAGAACGGCCCCGCTCCCGGGGAACCGGCCGCCTCCAGTCGCTCCCGAGGCCGCGGTGAATTTCTCCTTGGGGGCCTGGCGGCGAACAGTATACGGTGCGGAGCGTCGTGTGGTGGGTCTACGTCCTCGAATGCCGGGGCGGCCGCCTCTACGCGGGCGCCACGACCGATCTCGCCCGGCGGTTTCGCGAGCACGTCGCCGGCCGCGGTGGCCGCTTCACGCGCGCCTTCCCGCCCGTGGGGCTGCGCGCGGCTCGGGCCTGCTCCTCCCGCGCTGCCGCGCTCCGGCTCGAGGCCCGGATCAAGCGACTGCCCCGCCCGAGGAAGATCGCCTCCCTCGACGCGTCCCCCACTCGCGCAGACGGCCGATCACCCCGGGCACGCAGCACGCGGGCTCGGGGAGGTCAGGGCAGCAGGTCGGCGACGGCAACCATCACGCCCGGGGCCGCCAGCGGGGCGACGCGCCCGGAGGGAGCGACCACTTCGCGCCGCCCGTAGCGCCAGCCGAATGGCGCTTCCACATTGGCGGCCGGTTCACGGTACACCTCCAGCACGCGGTCGACCAGGTTGAGCACCCAGTAGTCGGCCAGGCCCGCCCGGGCGTAGAGGCTCCCCTTGCGCTCTCGATCGATGCCCAGGCTCGAGTCGGCCACCTCGAGGGTGAGGACCGCACGGGACGGGTGGGCGCTGCGATAGTCGTCCAGACTACCGGGGACGACGGCGATATCAGGCTCGGGCTCGGACTCGTCGTCGAGGCCGATGGGACCCTGGGTGCGCACCACCCAGCCTGGACCGAAGGCGGTCTCCATCGCCTTCGCTGCCCTCTGGATGGCGGTGTAGTGCGCGGCGCCCTGGGGCTCGGCGACCAGAAGGTCGCCCCCGATGAGCTCGATGGGCTCGCCAGGCCGGAAGACACCGATCTCGATGAGCCTCTCGTACTCGGCCCTGGTCCAGCGGCGCGTCCGCGTTCCGTAGGTCGTCATCCCCGGTCATGGTAGGCGTCAGTTCGCGCCCGCGTCAATGTCCGGCCAGAGATACAGCGCGCCACCTGGCCTCCCTCCCGTACTCCTGTGTCACCCGCACGCTTCCCACTTCCTGCGCGGAACGCGAGGCGGGTACATCTTGCGTGATCGCTGCGGCCTTCGGTGTCCGCTGTGCGGCCCTCTCACTTCGCTCGCGGCTCCCGGGGCTCGCGCGGCCGGGGCGGGGTAGAATGAGGGCGCGGCCGGCGACGACCATGCCAAGGAAAGCGCTCGATCTCACGCTCTCGGTCGACTCCCTGTCGATCCTGGACGGCGACGGGAACCTCGACGCCGCGCTCGAGCCGGAGATCCCGCCGGAGACCCTCAAGCAGATGCATCGC
>CAZWXA010000264.1:0-3861 GCA_964637755.1 uncultured bacterium
GCCTGGATGACGGGCAGCAGCATGGGCAGGAACACCAGCACGATCGTCGGCCACTCGAACGGCCAGCCGAGCACGAAGATGATCACGTTGAGGAGCAGCAGCATCGCGAACGGCGGCAGGGCGAGGCCGAGCAGCGCGTTGGTCACGAGGGTCGCCGTACCGAGCCGGGCGAACACGGCGCCGAAGAAGTTCGAGGTCAGCACCAGGAAGAGGATCATGCTCGACGTCTCGATGGTCCTGAACGTCGCGTCCTTGACGCGCCCCCAGGTGAGCCGGCCGTAGCCCGCGGTCAGGAGCAGCGCGCCGGAGGCGCCCATCGCCGAGGCTTCCGTGGGTGTGGCCAGTCCGGCCAGGATGCTTCCGAGCGTGGCGGAGATGAGAATGCCGAGCGGCACCATCCCGACCAGGAATTCCCGGAACGCGATCACCATCGACACGCGCTCCGTGAGCGGCAGGGCTGGCCCGAGCGCGGGCCGGAGATAGCTCCGCGCCATGGCGTAGGTCAGGTAGAGGGCGGCCAGCAGCAAGCCGGGCCCGAACGCCGCCGCATAGAGCTTGGCCACCGAGACGCCGACGACCGGCCCCATGACGACGAGCATGACGCTGGGCGGGATCAGGATGCCCAGGGTGCCGCCTGCGGTGATCACGCCGGCGGAGAGCTTCATGTCGTAGCGGCTCCTGATCATGGTGCCGCCGGCCATGATGCCCAGCACGGTCACCGCCGCGCCCACGATCCCGGTGGCCATCGCGAAGATGGTGGCGGTGAGGATGACGGCGAGGTAGAGGGAGCCGCGGACCGGCGCGAAGATGAGCTGAAACGCCCGGAACAGCCGCTCCATGAGGCCCGATTGCTCGAGCACGTACCCCATGAAGATGAAGAGCGGCACCGCGGCCAGCACCTCCTCCTTCAGGAGCGAGATCGTCTGAAAGACCATGAGGTCGAACACGCGGGGCCCCATCCCCCACGTGCCGAACGTCACGACCAGGGCCAGGAGCGTGAACGCCATGGGGAAGCCGAGGCAGATGGCCGCGATGAGCGCCACCAGCATCCAGACCCCGATCATCTCCGCGCTCACAGACGCTCACCCCGCCACGCCGCGTAGGCGCTCTTGATGAACTCGGCGATCCCCTGCAGGAAGAGCAGGGCGAGCGACAGCGGGATGACGAGCTTCAGGGGGTAGATCGGAGGCCGCCAGGGGCTGTCCGCCTTCTCTCCCATGGCCCACGACCGGGCACCCTCGTCCCAGGCCGCCCAGAAGAAGAAGGCCACCGGCACGAAGAAGAAGACGAGGTACCCGATGGCATCGATCATCCCTCGCGTGCGCACGGAGAGCTTCTCGTACAGGAAGTCGGTGCGGATGTGCGCGCCGCGGCGCAGCGTGTAGCCAGTCCCCAGCAGGAAGAGGCTGCCGTAGAGCATGTAAGCCAGGTCATAGGCCCATACCGTCGGGGCCCCGAACGCGTAGCGGGCCACGACTTCCCAGGTCAGGCCCGCCATCAACGGGACGACCAGCCAGGCGAACGCCTTGCCGGACCACTCACTGAACGCGTCGATGAGGGTCACCACCCTCCGTACCGGCTTCGGGGCGCCGGGCATGGTCCCTCCCTTGCGGTCGCGAGTGGGTAGCGGCGTTGCGGCCAGACCCTGGCGGGAGCCCGCGATGCGGCCGGGAGCCGGCGCTACTTCTTCACCGGCCAGTAGTAGTCGGCCACGAACTCATAGGGCGCAGAAACGGACCGCCGCGCGGGGACGACCTTGCCCGCGTAGGCCTTCTGCGAGTCGTAGACCTTCCGGAAGAAGGCGTTCTTCTCGTACTCGGCCTTCGCGATCTTGTCCCAGCTCTCGAGGATCTTGATGAGGATATCGTTCGGGGTGCGCTCGATCTTGACGCCGTGCTTGTCGGTGAGCTCGCGCAGCGCGTCGGCGTTGGCGCGGTTGATCATCACCTGCGTCCTCAGGTTCACTTCCATCGCCGCGCTCTGCATGATTCCCTGCAGGTCCCTGGGGAGCTTCTTCCAGACGTCACCGTTGACGAGCAGCTCGAGCACCGTGGCCGGCTCGTGCGTGGACGGCATGTAGTAGTACTTCCAGATGTTCTGGAAGCCGATCTTCACATCCTCGGCGGGGCCTACCCACTCACCGCAGTCGATGACGCCGCGTTCGCCGGCCGGCACGATCTCACCCCCGGGAATGTTGACGACGCTCATGCCGGACTGGGCGAACACCTCGGCCGTGATGCCCGTCTCGCGGCACTTTCGTCCCTTGAGGTCGGCCCAGTTCTTCACCGGGCGCTTGAACCAGCCCAGCACCTGGTTCGGCACCGGGGTCATCGGGATCACGACCACGTTGCTCTTGAGCACGTCCTGGAAGAACTCGCGGTACAGATCCATGCCGCCACCCTCGTACAGCCAGCCGAGGTAGTCCAGCATGTCCATGCCGAACGGGCCACCCGGAGCGGGGCCGAACAGGGTGGCCGCCTTGTTCTTGCCCGTCCAGTAGGCGGCGGCACTGTGCGCGCCGTCGATGACGCCCTTCGAGGTCGCGTCCAGGACTTCGAAGGCCCCCACGATGGTGCCTGCCGGAAGCACGTCGATCTTGAGTCGCCCGCCGGAAAGCAGCTCGACACGCTGAGCAAAGAGCTTGCTGCTCTCGAAGATCAGGCTCGACGGCGGGAAGCTGGACTGGAACTTGAGGGTCGTGGTCTGCGCGGCGGCCGGCGAGACGAAGCCGGACAGCCCCAGGGCGCAGAGTGCGACAAGCGTGATCCGTACTCGATCCCGACGCGATGGGGTCCGTTGCATGGGTGCCCTCCTTCGTCTCCGTCCGGGGATAGCCCGCCGGGCGCAGGTCCGCGGCGTCCCGGAGACTCGTCAGGTCTCCGCTGATCCAGCAGGCACACCGCATGGTCTCCACCGGGGACGCGGCGCCCCTTCCGGGCGCCTACCGGTGGGTCGAAGCCTTGCCGACTGCCTCGACGAGGCCGGTGGAGGCGGGGCTCGTGACGCTCCGGCGCACGAGGATGTCGACCGGGCTCGCGGGCGAGCCGTAGTAGGCGCTGTTGAGGCCCTTCCGGACCGCGACGACCGCGCCCTCGAGGGACACGCCGCCGTACAGCCCCTTGGCCCGGGTGAACGTCACGATGTCCGCGCTGATGACCGCGGTTTCCGCTCCGATCCCCACGCCCACCGGTCCCGCGGCCACGCTCGCGTCCCCGCCGAGCTTGAGGCTGCTGGTGAGCAGGGTGGTCACGCCCCGGTCGGTCATGAAGAGCAGCACCACCTCGGAGGCCTCCACGCCGATCTGGAAGCCGATGCTGGCGCCGCCGAGCGTGTAGAAGGCCGGCTGGCTCCAGGTCCCGTTCCTGTCGTCCCGCGCCACGAGCACGCCGCTCCCGCCCGAGCCGCCGATGATGAGGCCGGCCTTGACGAGCTGGGGGACGATCAGCACGCCCCGCGCCTTCCTCATCAGGTCGCGGAAGGCGCCCATGTTGGGATCCGCCGCGAAGTTGTCGACCGCGAAGCGCGCCTTCTCCACGAGCTGGAGCGCCTCGCTGCGGTCGTCGGCGGCGGAGGGGCCGACCCACGGCGCGAAGCAGGACACCAGGGCGAGCAGAACGGCGGCGAGGCCCGGCCTTGCGAGCCGGTGATGCGACCAGTGACTGACCCTCATTCCGATTCTCCTCCCGTCAGGCGACCCCGGCGTGACCCGGACGTCAGCCCGGATCCGCCTCGTGATCGATGGGTGTACCTCGCGCGGCTCGGCCTCACCCGCGCGGGTGGCGCGCGGCCGGGGCCCCGGCAGATCCGAGGGTACGGGTCCTGCGCCGGAGCTGTCGCGCCAGGACCGCGCGCCCCGGCGCC
>CAZWXA010000264.1:3961-5903 GCA_964637755.1 uncultured bacterium
GCGCCAGGACCGCGCGCCCCGGCGCCGGCGACCGCTCATCGCGGCCGCTTGTCACCGGAGCCTCGCGCGGTAGTACGCGAAGCGATCCGGCACCGTCGCGAGCTTTCTGGCGTCGGGGTAGCGGGCCAGCTGAGCCCGGGTCCGCGCGAGCCGGTCGGGGAGCGGGGGATGGGTCGAGAACCACGAGCCGTCCTTTCGCGCCGTCGCCTCGTTCCGCTGGAGCGTCTCCAGCGTCCGGATGATTCCGCTCGGGTCGTAGCCCGTGCGGTAGGCGGTCTCCATCGCCGCCAGGTCGGCCTCGAACTCCATGTTCTTGTCGAGGCCGCGATCGAAGAGGGCCGTCTGGAGGTCTCCGATCATGCCCTGGAACTGCCTGCCCTTGTCCCCCTTCATGGCGCCGGCGCTGATCTTCCCGACGCCCTCGAAGAACTTGGCCCGCTTGATGGTCTGGAGCGCGTGCTTGTGGCCGACGTGGCCCAGCTCGTGGGCCAGCACGCCCGCCAGCTCGGACTCGTCGTTCACGACCCTGGCCAGGGCGGAGCTGACGAAGATGATCCCGCCCGGCGCGGCGAATGCGTTGTAGAGGGGGCTCTGCACCACGACGAACCGGTAGGGCAGACCGGGGCGCAGGGAGTTGCGCGCGAGGGCCAGGCCGACCGTGTTCACGTACCGTTGCAGGTCGTCGTCGTTCACCGGGAGCCCGTAGCGGTTGAACGCTTCGAGGGCCAGGCTCTCGCCGATGGTCCGCTCCGTCTGGTAATCGATCTCGCCCGTGCTGCTCACCACATCCGAGAGGCCGGTCACGAGCGACTTCTGCCTGGCGGCCTCGGCCTCGGCCGCTTTCGTCGCCCCCGCCCGGGCCTCCGCGTCGGGAATGCCGCGAGCCCGCGCCTGCTTGTACTCCCGCTGGTAGGTGCTCTCGCGCGCCTGGCTGGCCATGACGTCGCCGGCCACCTGGCTGACCTCGGCGCAGCCACCCAGCAGGAGCGCCGCGACCAGCAGAGCGGGCAAGCAAAGCCGGCCGCCCGCCTGCGCCCGGGCGCCGAATCCGGCCCGTGCGCCGGTCGGCCGGTCGATCATGCGGGGCCTCGTCACCCCTCCCGCGGGCACTCCGCCACTCGCGCCCCGCCTGCGGCCTTCTCGCGGGCTCATCGGGCGTACTCCCCGATCCGACCCTGTTCGAGCAAGCGTTCGACCTCCGCGCCACTCACCCGCAGAGCCAGGAGCTTGTCCAGCGCGTCCTGGTTCGCCTTCGGAGTCCCCGCGTTCTTCGCGTACTCGCTGGTCTCGGGCGAGAGGCCGCGGACGCTCCGGGACGTGTCGGCCGCCTGGGCCTCGATCTGGGTGCCCGGGAGCGACCCGAGCCCACCGTCCCCCTGGTCGGGCGGTGACTGCGAGACCTTGCCGCTGTAGATCCAGCCGTCGAGTCCGCCGGCCGTCGTGACGTGGTACCACTTGCCGTCGGACTCGACGACCGTCAGCTCCGCGCCGACGGGGACCTCGCCCACCGTGGCCGCCGAGGCCTTGGCCGCGCCCTTGAGCTTGGCGCCGGTCGAGGCCACCCAGAGCTTGCTCTGGGCCCACGGGCTACCCAGCGGCGCCAGGGCGAGCAGAACTGCTGCCACCGTGATCCAGCGTCTTCGCCTCATCGACCGTTCTCCTCCGTTGGCGTGATCAGCGTCCTGTCTTCCGGCCTCTCGAATTCCGCAGAACCCGGAATCACCCGTGATGCGTGGGCGGGCCCGCGGTCTTCCCTCCGCGACCTCGGCGCGAGCTAGCCCCGGGCACTCCGCACGGTCGGCGCGCGGGCGTCGAGCACACGGCACCACCCGGCCCGCGCGCCGGTCGACGGGCGACGCGAACCGGGGGCATCCGGTGCGCTGGGCAGTGCCGGCCCGCTCGTACGGTACTCCTACTCCCAGTCCCCCGCCAGGATGAAGGC
>CAZWXA010000265.1:0-5897 GCA_964637755.1 uncultured bacterium
GAGCCCGGCGGCTCGGCGCCGGCGGGCGCGCCGCCGAGCAGGCCGGCGATCGCCATCGCCCCGGCCGCGCGCCGGAGGGTCGTCAGCGAGCGGCTCCGGGCGGGCGCTGCGTCTTGGCGCGGGTCTCGGCCACCTCTGCCACTGAGACCGCCTCGCCCTGGTTCCCCCACGCGTTGCGGACGTAAGTCAGGATGTTGGCCACCTCGTCGTCGTTGAGCTGGCTCATCGGAGGCATGATCGAGCTGTACTTTGCGTCATTGACGGTGACGGGCCCGGTCAGGCCGTTCAGCACGATCTCGACGGCCCGCCGCTTGTCTGCCATGAGGAAGTCGGACCTGGCCAGGGGCGGGAAGACGCCCGGGAGTCCCTGCCCTTCCGCCTGGTGGCAGACCGAGCAGGTTCCCTTGAAGAGCACCTCGCCGGCGGCGATCTGGGCCTTGACGTCGACGACGCCGCGCAGCATCTGCTCGGCGGCCCGCGTCACGGCGGCCGGCGGCGCCACCTTGTCGGCGAGGTAGTCGGTGTCGACCTCCTTGCCCGAATAGATGTCCTTCCGGTCCGGGCCCTGCACCTTCAGCATGCCGAGGGCACCCTTGTTGAAGGCGCGCAGGATCGAATGGTCGACGAGGATGAACGTCCCGGGGACCTCGAGCCTGAACTCGACGATCGCGGAGCCTCCGGCCGGGATCAGGGTCGTCTGCACGTTCTCCTGGTATCGCGTGCCCCCCTCGGAGTACACCCGATCGAAGACCTCGCCGATCACGTGAAAGCTCGACACGAGATTCGGCCCCCCGTTGCCGACAAAGAGCCGGATCCGCTCGCCGACCTTCGCCTGCAGGGCGTTCTCGCCCACGAGAGCGCTCTCGGAGCCGTTGAAGACGACGTAGGTGGCTCGTTCCTCGATCGCCTTCTGCATGTCGAAGGGCTGGAGTCCCTTCTCCCGGTACTTGCCGACCGTGTAGAAGTCGCCTTGCATCACGTAGAACTCGCGGTCGACGGGCGGCAGGCCCTGGGGCGGCTCGACGAGGATGAGACCGTACATGCCGTTCGCCACGTGCATCCCGACCGGCGCCGTCGCGCAGTGATAGACGTAGAGTCCCTGGTTCAGCGCCTTGAAGGTGAACTTGGACCGGTGGCCGGGCGCGGTGAAGCTGCTGGTCGCTCCGCCTCCCGGTCCGGTCACCGCGTGAAGGTCGATGTTGTGCGGCATCTTGTTGTCCGGGTGATTCATCAAGTGGAACTCGACCGTGTCGCCCTGCCGCACCCGGATGAACTTGCCGGGGACGCGTCCCCCGAAGGTCCAGAACGTGTAGTCGACGCCCTCGGACATGGGCAGGGTCACCTCTCGCACCTCCAGCTCGACCACGATTCTGGCCGGCGTGCGCCGCGTGATGGCCGGTGGGACGCCTGGTGCGTCGGTCAGGACCGCCCGGATCGGCTCTCCGCGGGGAGGTCCGAGGTCCCCCCGGGCCGATCCGCCGGTGTCGGCGGCGGCGGGGGGCCGCCGCGCCGGCCGTGGCCCGGCCCCGGCGCCGGACGGGATCAGGCAGAGGGTGGCGAACAGCGCGACGTAGATCCCTCGCAGCATCTGGCGGTTCATTGGGCTCCTCCTGGTCGCCGCGCCGGCGCTACGCCTCCGTGGCCGGGCAGAGGGGCGAGCTGCGGAAGTCGTAGATCGCGGAATAGGGAAGCGTCCGGATCAGCTCTTCCAGGTTGGTACTGCCCTCAATCAACTTTTCCCGAACGTCGTCGGCCATGGACAGCGTGCTGCTCTTGGCGCTCTCGCGGATCTCGTCGAACGGCGCCCCCTTGCTGATCAGGATGACGTCGTTCTCGCTCGGCACCCACAGCTCCGCGACCGCCATGCGGCCCTTGTAGCCGGTGAAGTTGCACGTCGGGCATCCGCGTCCCCGGTACCAGCGGACCCCCGCCGGAGGGACTCCGTAGAACTCCCTGAGGATCGTCTCGGAGGGCAGGTACTCCTCCCTGCACACCGTGCAGATCTTCCGGACGAGCCGCTGGGAGAGGACGCCCAGCAGCGAGGACGCGATGAGGTTGGGATCGGCCCTGAGGTCGAGCAGGCGCGTGAGGGAGGTGACGGCCGTGTTGGTGTGGAGCGTGCTGAAGAGCAGGTGTCCCGTCTGGGCGGCGCGGAACGCCATCTCCGCCGTTTCCTCGTCCCGGATCTCCCCGACCATGATCACCTCCGGGTCGTGGCGCAGGAAGGCGCGGAGGTAGCTGGCGAAGGTGTTGCCGATCCTCGTGTTGACCTCCGACTGGCTGAAGGCCTCGTAGACGTACTCGATGGGATCCTCGGCGGTCAGGATGCGGATCTCCGGCCGGTAGACCGTCATCAGGCAGCCGTAGAGCGTCGTGCTCTTCCCGCTGCCCGTGGGCCCCGTGATCAGGATGATGCCCGTGGTCCGCTGCAGGAGCTGCCCCAGCCGGTCGGTGATGGGCTTGGAGAAGCCGAGCTGCTGGACCGACGTGGGGGCCCGGCGGCGGTCGAGGATCCTGAGGACGACGCTCTCCCCATAGTACCCCGGGATGACGGAGACGCGGAAGTCGAGCGCGATGCTCTGGCCGTCCCGGTCGACCCGCACCTGGAAGCTCCCGTCCTGCGGGCGACGCTTCTCCGCGATGTCGAGCTTCGCCAGGATCTTGATGCGGGAGATGATGCCCTTGAGGTTCTTGGTCAGCGCCTCGGCCAGGGTGCCGAGGTTCAGGCGCTGGAGCACGCCGTCGACCCGGAGCCGGACGTGCAGCTCGCCGGCGAGCGTTTCCAGGTGGATGTCGCTCGCCCCGTTGTCGATGCCGACGTTCACCAGCCGCCGGACCAGCTCGTCCGCCCGCCGGCTCTGCTGGCCCTCGACGTACTTGCTCTTCCCCGCGGGTTCTTCCTCCGCGATCAGCTCCAGGCGCCCGCCGGTCCCGAGGTCGGTAGCCGGCTCGTCCTCGTACGCCCGGGCGAAGGCCTTCTGGATCTTGGCGCGCGTCGACGTGAGCACCATCACCGTGAATCCCGACGACCACTGCAGCTCCTCCACGGCGGAGACGTCGGTCGGGTCGTCCATGGCCACGGTGAGGGTGGTGCCGAGCTGGGACACGGGGACGACCCCGTGGGTCTTCGCGTAGCTCTTGTTGACCAGGCCGGTCACCTTCCGGTCGATGGTGAACTGGTCCAGGTCGACGAACGGGATGTTGAGCTGCGTGCAGAGCGCCTGTCGCATCACCTCCTCGGTGACGTAGTTCAGCGAGACGAGCGTCTCGCCGAGCGGCAGGCGCGTCCTCTTCTGGTGGTCGAGGGCCAGAGCCAGCTGTTCCCCGGAGATCGCGCGGCTGGCCACGAGCACCTCGCCGAGCCGGGGTCGCTTGTGGTGCTGTTCGAGGATCAGGTTGAGCTGGCGCTGGGTGATGACCTGTTGCTCGACCAGGATCTGCCCGATCGGCCTGGGCGCCCCCAGCCGCCGCTGGACCGCGAGCGCCTCCTCCAGCTGGGACGGAGTGACGAGTCCCGCCCTGACCATCAGGGTGCCCAGTTCGGGTTCCACCGCGGTGCCCATTCTACGCGCCTCCGTTGGGGGCCGGGCCACCGCGACTCCGGCAGCCGGGCACCTCGACGCTGCAATTCCCCAGAGGTCGTCCCATGCCGAGTCCTCGTGCCGTCGGGGAGCCTGCCTGCCGGACCTCGCGGGATCGCAGCGATCCTCCCGGTTAGTCTAACGCCGAAATCCCGCGCGATCGTCGGTGTGCCGCCTCGCCGCCGGGGGATCGGGCGTCCGCCGGAAGGGATCCCGGCGCCGATTTTCGCCCCTGGCCGTTCGGCCGATCCCCCGGCGGACGGGTGGGGTACCGTGGGTCCGTCAACGTGCTGGGCTGATCCCGGGTGCCGATTAGATCGGCCGATCGGGACGAAGTCTTCAGCGGAATCGGCCTGGCCCGAGAGGAGAAGCCGGGTTCTGGCGGCGCTCTCGATCGGGACCGCCTTCGTCCCAGCCCTCTGGACCGTCGAGGTTGCGAATGTTCTCCTGGTCGCCGAGCGCCGCCGGCGCCTGATCCGTGCCGATGGGGCCCGCTTCCTCGAGTTGCTCGGCGAACTGCCGATCAGGGTCGACGCGCCAGGGCCGAGAGCAGCTCGAACTCGTAGTGGGTCAGCACCTGGCGCTCCCCGCCGACCGTGACCTCGCGGGCGTCGAAGTCGATCTCGAGCGTGCCGGCCTGGAAGCGGCGCCTGCTCGCGTGCGACGGAGACGGCGCGGCGCGCCGCAGCACGGCCCGGATGCGGGCGAGCAGCTCGCGCGGGTTGAAGGGCTTGGCGAGATAGTCGTCGGCGCCCAGCTCGAGCCCCACGATCTTGTCGACGTCGTCGCCCCTGGCCGTGAGCATGATCACGGGGACTCCCGCCAGCTCCGGCGCGGCGCGGATCAGCCGGCAGACCTCGAAGCCGTCCATCCCGGGGAGCATCACGTCGAGCAGGACGACCTCGAAACGGCCGGCCCCGAGGGCCGCGAGGCCGCGCTCCCCATCGCCGGCGAGGGTGACGTCCATCTCGTGCCGGCCGAGGTACTCGGCCACCAGCGCGCCCAGCCGGGCATCGTCGTCGATGAGCAGCGCGGTCGTCCGGGTTGCCACGCCTCTACGGTACCAGCCCCGATCGAGGTCGGGTGTGGACGGCGGCGCGAGGGCGTGCTACCTGTCGGAGCGCGATGCGCCATGTCCGCCTCGGCCGGACCGGCCTGTCCGTCTCGCGGCTCTGCCTCGGGACGATGACCTTCGGTCTGCAGTGCGACGAGGCCGCCTCGGTCGCCATCCTCGACCATGCTGCGGCCGGGGGGATCACCTTCCTCGACACCGCGGACGTCTACCCGCTGGGCGGGGGCCTCGACACCGTGGGACGGACCGAGGAGATCCTGGGCCGGTGGCTTCAGGGGCGGCGGCACGACGTGGTGATCGCCACCAAGTGCTCCGGCGCCATGAGCGCTCGACCCTGGGACCGGGGTGGCTCCCGCAAGCACGTCCTCGACGCCATCGAGGGCTCGCTCCGCCGGCTCCGCACGGACTACGTGGACCTCTACCAGCTCCATCACCCCGACCCCGAGACGCCGATCGACGAGTCTTTGCGCGCGCTGGACGACGTGGTGCGATCCGGCAAGGCGCGCTACGTCGGCTGCTCCAACTTCCCCGCCTGGCAGGCGGCGCGCGCGCTGGGCCGGAGCGAGGTGCTGGGCGTGGCCCGCTTCGATTCGGTCCAGCCCCGCTACAACCTGCTCTTCCGCCAGGTCGAGCGCGAGCTGCTGCCCTTCTGCCGGGAGGAAGGTCTCGGCGTGATCCCGTACAACCCGCTCGCCGGCGGCTTCCTCTCGGGCAAGCACCGCCGCGAGGCGGGCCCGACCGCAGGGACCCGCTTCACCCTCGGAGGGGCGGCCCGGCTCTACCAGGAGCGCTACTGGCGTGAGCGGCAGTTCGAGACCGTGGAGGCGCTCCGCCCCCTGGCGGCGGAAGCGGGAATCTCGCTCACGCGCCTGGCGGTGGCGTGGGTCCTGGCGCATCCCGCGATCACCGCGCCCATCGTCGGGGCGAGCCGCCCGGAGCAGCTCGACGAACTGCTCCCTGCCGCCGAGCAGGGGCTCGACGCCGACCTCAAGGCGCGGCTCGACGAGCTGACCCGCGAGTACCGCTGGGGCGACGACCCGCGCTGAGCGGCTCCGCCGCGGGCGAGCGCCGCGAGATCTCCTGCTGTAGGTGGCCTCGTCGGGGGTCGCCCGCCTCCGCGGGGCCAGGACGAAGCCGGTGCCGCGGACGGTCTTGATGTGACGGGGGCCTTCGCGCGCTCCGGATGTTCCGCCCTCCCGCCCGTCGCCGGCGGATCTCTCCCCGGCGGGGGCGGGAGGAACGGT
>CAZWXA010000266.1:0-5871 GCA_964637755.1 uncultured bacterium
GGGGGTGACATTTCTATTTAGCAGTTGGGGTGACATTTCCGTTGAACAGCGACAGAGTACAATGGCGGAGGGATGATGGCCTTACGAAAGATCGCCCTGGTAGGAGTAACGCTGGCGGTTCTCCTCGCCGCGCCGGGTCCCCTGCGCGCCCAGGCGCTCGATCCGACCTCCCAGGAGGCTCTGTCCGCCACCTTGAAAATGCTGATGGACCCGGCGCTGCGTACCCCCGAGATCGCCAAGAATCAGCAGGCGACCGCCATCGACAAGCAGGTCCAGTCGCTGATGGGCGGGGAGCAGCTCCAGCAGGAGTTCTACGCCCTCGCGGCGCAGATCTTCCAGGAGCTCACGTCGAACTCGGGCGGAGACGCGAGCAAGATGAACGAGGCGCTGGAACGCGCCAAGGGGGACCCGGCGGCCTTCGCCGCGCTGCTGAGCCCTGCCACGCTCCAGCGCCTCAGGGAGCTCTCGATCAAGATCTCGGACCAGCGCCGCTGACCGAAGCTGCGCCTAACGCTGGTCCCACCGCGCCGCCCTGCTCGTTGACGTGCTTCTGGCAGAGCAGGTATCCCTCGCCTCCGCAGGGAAGGCTGGAAAGACGAATCGCCGGCGTGGTACCATCCGAGCCGCGATGGCGACCCTCGGCTTCGTCGGTCTCGGGGCCATGGGCGGGCGCATGGCCAGGCGCCTGCTCGACGCCCGCTACGAGGTGATCGGCTACAACCGGACACGCGAGAAGGCGAAATGGCTGGTGGAGGCGGGGCTCCGCCTGGTCGATTCTCCCCGTCAGGTGGCGGAAGCCTCCGACGTGGTCTTCAGCATGGTGACCGACACGAAGGCGCTCCACGCCGTCGCGGACGGCCCCGACGGCATCCTGGCGGGCCTCGGAAAGGGCGCCACGTACATCGAGATGAGCACGGTCAGCCCGGCGGCGACCCGCGCCTTGGCGGCGGCGGTGGCCAAGCGCGGCGCCGCGATGCTCGACGCGCCGGTCTCGGGCAGCGTCGCCACCCTCGAGGCCGCCCAGCTCTCCATCATGGTCGGCGGGGACCCCGCGGTCCTGGAGCGCGTCCGGCCCTATCTCCTCGCCATCGGCCCCACGATCACGCACGTGGGCGACTTGGGGCTCGCCGTCACCATGAAGATCGCAATCAACCTGGGGCTCGCCGTCCAGATGCTCGCGTTCAGCGAGGCGGTGCTCCTCGCCGAAAAGGCCGGCATCGCGCGCGAGCGGGCCGTCGAAGCGCTTCTCAAGAGCGTCGTCGCCTCGCCGATGATCAAGTATCGCGGCCCGTTCGTGCTCGGCATGCCCAACGAGGCCTGGTTCAACGTGGACATGATGCTGAAGGACCTCGCGCTCGCCCTCGACCTCGGCCGCGCGAGCGGCGTCGCGCTCCCCAGCACGGCGCTGACCCACGAGATGCTCACCGCCGCAAAAGGGCTCCACCTAGCCGATTACGACTTCGCCATCGTCTTTGACGTTGTGGCCAGCATGAGCGGCCTCGGCCCGAGCAAGAAATCAGCCGGAAAGCCGGCAGGAGGTTCGTGATGGCACTCCCGACCTTCGGCACTATGGGCGTGGACTGGGAAGAGCGCGTGAACTTCGAGCACCTGCGCCGCGACCGACTGGCCCGCGTCCGCGCACTCCTCGATCGGTCCGAGCTGGGCGGCTTGCTCTGCTTCGACATGTACAACATCCGCTACATCACGAGCACGACCATCGGGGAGTGGGCGCGCGACAAGCTCTCGCGCTTCACCCTGCTGCCCCGGGGCGACGATCCCATCATGTGGGACTTTGGCTCCGCGGCCAAGCACCATAAGCTCTACTGTCCCTGGCTCGGCGAGCGCTCCCGCGCCGGCATCTCGCTCCTCCGCGGCGCGATGACGCCGGAAATGGGGCGCGCGGAAGATCTGGCGCGCAAGATCAAGCGCGAGCTCGAGGCGCGCAAGCTCCACAAGGCGCCGCTCGGGGTGGACGTCATCGAGCTCCCGATCCTCGAGGCCCTCCAGCGCGAGGGCCTCCGGGTCGTGGACGGCCAGCAGCTGATGCAGGCGGCGCGCCGCATCAAGACGCGCGACGAGATCATCCTTTTGAACACCGCGGCGATGATGGTGGACGCGGCGTACGAGGAGCTGTACCGCGCGCTCCGGCCGGGCATCCGGGAGAATGAGCTGGTCGGGATCGCGGCGAAGACGCTCTACGACCTCGGCTCCGAGGACGTCGAGGCCGTCAACGCGATCGCGGGGGAGCGGTGTAACCCGCACCCTCACGTGTTCTCGGATCGCGCGCTGCGGCCGGGCGATCCGGCCTACTTCGACATCCTCCACTCGTACATGGGCTACCGCACTTGCTACTACCGCTCCTTCGCCGTCGGCAGCGCGTCCCCGGCGATGGTGGACGCCTACAAGCGCTGCCGCGACCTCCTCGACCAGGCGATCTCGATCGTCAAGCCGGGGGTCACGACGGCCGACATCGCCGCCAACTGGCCGCGCGCCCAGGAGTTCGGCTTCCCCGACGAGGAGGCGTGCTTCGGCCTGCAGTACGGCCACGGCGTGGGGCTCTCGATCTGGGAGCAGCCGGTGATCAGCCGCCTCGTGTCGCTCGAGCATCCGGTGACGCTCGAGCCCGGAATGGTCTTCGCCCTCGAGAATTTCTGGCCGGCCTCGGACGGGTGGTCGGCCGCCCGCATCGAGGAAGAGATTCTCGTGACGGAGACCGGGCACGAAATTCTCACGCGGTTCCCGGCGGAGACGCTGCTCGTCGCCGGCACCCGCTACTGGACCGCGTCCGGCCCCCTGCCCGGCACGCGCGAGCTCGATCCGACGAACAGCACCAAGCCGCGCCCCGGCCTCAGCTGATTCGACCTCAGGGGGGCAGCATCCGGACGAGCGGCTCCAGGTTCTTCGGATCGGGCTTGAGCGTCCCGACCCCGTAGCGCCTGTAGAGCTCGACGATGGCGTCGTTGAAGGGCGTCTTGACGCCGCCCTTCCGCCCCTGCGCCGCGACGTACCCGTTCAGGTAATTCACCTCGGTGCGGCGGCCCTTCAGGACGTCCTGGAGGAGAGAGGGCCGCCCGCCGGCCAGGAACTTGGTGCCGGCCGCCATGTCGGCCTCGACCTCCGCGAGGCCGCGACCCTCCGCGGCGTCCACGAACCGCTGGGCCTCGATGCCGAAGATTGGCTCCACCTCGTGGCCGTGGGCGCGGCCGACCTTCACGACCTCGGCGGCGATCTGGATCGCGATCCGGCGCGGGACGGGCTGGGAGCGGACCTCGGCGGAACCCAGGCCGGAGAGGCCCGCCAGCGGGTTCGCCATGCAGTTGATGGCGAGCTTCGACCAGCGCTCGCCCCACAGGTTCGTCGTGAGCTTCGCGGGCGCCACGTCGTTCATGATCCTGACCAGCGCGCGCGCGCGCGCGGTGTCCCGGCCGTCCAGCTCGCCGATCTTGAAGGCGAGCTTGCCCGAGTCGGTGCGCAGCGCGTGGCCGGGCTCGTACATCCCGGCGCCGATCGTGATCACGCAACCAAGCGTCCGCTCCCTGCCGGCGATCGCCGCCACCCGCTCGTCGTTGATCCCGTTCTGGAAGACCACGGCCACCCCGTCGGGCTGCTTCAGGTAGGCGAGACCAAGGGCGGTGGCCCACTCGGTGTCGTAGGACTTGACCGCGATGAAGACGGCCTCGAACGGCTCGCGGATGGACTGGGCCTCGTGGATGTGGAGGGCGTTGACCGGGATGGTGTGGTCGCCGCACGTGCCGCTCAGCCGGAGGCCCTTGGCCTTCATCGTCTCGACGTGCTCGGGCCACTGGTCGATGAGCGTCACGTCGTGGCCGGCCTTCGTGAGGAGTCCGCCCGCGATGGACCCGATGGCGCCCGCGCCGATGATCCCGATTCTCATATCAGCCCCGGCCGAGCGATGATAGCATAAAAAATATCTTGAAACGGGCCCTCGCGCGCCTCTTGCCGGGCGGCGTCCTGCTCCTGGCCGCCACGACCCTTCCGTCCCTCGCGGCCTTCCGGGACTCGCTCCCGGCGCTCCTCCCCGTCTATTTCTATGTCGTCTTCGGCGGGGGTATCCTGCTCGCGTGGCGCTTCGACCGGAGCCGCCTCGTCCTGCCGCTCCTCCTCCTGGCCCTGGCCGACGGCGCGCTGCCCCGGGTCGCCGGCAGCCGAGCGGCCGGCACCGGCCGCGTCGTCTTCGACGCTGTCGCCCTGCTCCTCCCCCTGAACCTCGCCGCCCTCTCGTGGATCGCCGAGCGCGGCCTCCTGACGCCGCGGGGCCTGTGGAGGGGCCTCCTCCTGGCGGCTCAGGCCCTCGCCGTCGCGGCGATCTCCCGCCCCACCCTGGCCGGGAGCGCCGCGTGGCTCGAGCACCGGCTCGTCGAGACCGGCATGCTCCGCGCGATCGACCTCCCCCAGCCGGCCATCGTAGCCTTCGCCCTCGCCTTCCTGCTTGTCACGCTCCGCTTCATCCTCCATCCCACTCCCCTCGAGGCGGGCTCCGTCTGGGCGCTGATCGGCGCTCTGCTCGCCCTCACCACCCAACCCGGCCTCGGTTCCACCCTCTACCTGACCACCGCCCAGCTCATCCTCGTGGTCGCCCTCGTCGAGACTTCCTACGGCATGGCCTACGGCGACGAGCTGACGGGACTCCCTGCCCGCCGCGCGCTCGACGAGGCGCTCCTCAAGCTCGGCGACCGCTACGCGATCGCCATGGTGGACATCGACCACTTCAAGCAGTTCAACGACAGGCACGGCCACGATGTGGGGGACCAGCTCTTGAGGATGGTGGGCTCCCGCCTGGCAAAGGTCGGGGGCGGCGGGACGGCGTTCCGCTACGGCGGGGAGGAGTTTGCCGTGGTCTTCCCGGGGACGTCGCTGGAGGAAGCCCTGCCCTTCCTGGAGTCGCTCCGGCGGACCATCGAGGCCTCGGTCTTCACCGTACGGAGCCGCCTCCGGCCCCGCAAGAAACCGAAGAAGCGGTGGGCGAGCCGCGGCCGGAAGAAGGTTTTCGTGACCGTCAGCATCGGGGTCGCCGAGCCCACCCCTGACCGCCCAGCGCCGGAGGAAGTCCTCCGCGCGGCCGACGCCGCACTCTACCGCGCCAAGAAGGCCGGCCGCAACCGCCTCTGCACGTGAGCTGAGATGCGGGTGTGGGGCATCGTCGGCCTCGGCTTGGTCGCGCTCGTCGCGGTCGCGCTCCTGCCGCCCATCGCGCAAGACCCCGCCTATCACGACTTCGCTGATCGGCGCCGCTTCCTCGGCATTCCCAACGCCTTCAATGTGCTCTCCAACGTGCCGTTCGGCCTCGTGGGCGCTCTCGGTTGGACATTCCTCCTGCGCCAAGCCCGGCCGCGCGCGGATGGCCCGCTCACGGGGTCCTGGGAGCGGTCGGTATTCCTGATCCTGTTCGCCGGGATCGGGCTGACCGGCTTCGGCTCCGCCTACTACCACCTGGCCCCCGGCAACGTCACGCTCTTCTGGGACCGCCTGCCGCTGACGATCGTCTTCATGTCTCTGTTCGCCGTCGTCATCGCGGAGCGGATCAGCCTCGCCGCCGGCCGACGGCTCCTTCCGATCCTCCTGCTCGCCGGCGCGGGGAGCGTGGTGTACTGGCTCGTGGGAGAGCTGTCCGGCGCGGGCGACCTCCGGCCGTACGGCCTCATCCAGTTTTTCCCGCTCGTGGCCATCCCGCTGCTGCTCCTCCTCTTCCCGCCCCGCTACACGCGAGGGGCCGATCTGGTCTGGGCCCTGGCGTGGTACGCGCTAGCGAAGCTCTTCGAGCTGCTAGACGCGCGGATCTTCGCGGCGGGAGGGTTCGTGAGCGGCCACACGCTGAAGCACCTGGCGTCGGCCGTGGCGATGTACTGGATT
>CAZWXA010000267.1:0-5860 GCA_964637755.1 uncultured bacterium
CCTCAAGCCCGTGCCCGCCTTCAACGTCTTACGCCTGAAGGCGTGTTGACCGTCAGCCGCGCGCCGTGAGACGGGCTGCCGCTTCCGTGCTCCGCGCCCGCCCGACGATCGGGCTCCTCACCGCGGCGCTCTTTCTCGTCCTGGTCGCGGAGCAGGCCCCACACCTCGTCCACCACCTCTTCGAGCCTGCGCGCGTCCAGGGCGAGTGCGTCTTCGCCTGCGGCGCCGATCGCGCGCAGGGCTTCGTCGTCGACGTCGTCACGCTGCCGCCCATCGAGCTGTCGCCCGTCCCGGCTCCGCTCCCCGTCCGCCCCGTGCGGGCGACCGTCTCCCGCGCGCCGAGCGAAGCCCGCGCCCCGCCGCGTCTCGTCTCTTCCTCCTAGCGCTCGGTCACCCCGGGACGCCCTCGGTAGCGATCAGCGGCACTGCCTCCGCACGGGGAGACGTGTCGTTCCGCCGGCGAACGGCCCCGGCCAGCCTCCGACCCATTTCAAGGGGAGACGACCATGCGGACACTTCGCCGTGTTGCCGCCGTCGGTGGCGTCTCGGCCATCCTCGGCCTCGCGCTGCCCGCGCTCGCCCAGAACCCGGACACGACCGCGGAAGTACAGGTCCTCCGGCAGGAGATCCAGAAGCTCCAGGAGCGCCTGCTGAGGGTCGAGCAGGCCCAGCAGACTGCGGCGCCGCCGCCCGGCGTTCCGGTCTCCCCGACGCCGCCCCCCGTGCAAGCCGACGCCGGACCTGTCGCTCCCCCGGTGGCCGGCGAGCGGGAGGTCCCACTCGAGCGAGGGAGCCTGCTCGAAACGATCGGCGTGCCCAGGCTCGAGGTGGCGGGCACTCGCTTCCGAGGGTTCTTCGTCGGGTCCTTCAACTACAACTCCCACATCCAGATGGTTCCCGAGTTCGCGGGCGGAGGCCAGGCGCTCTCGGACCCGGGCCGGACCAATTTCCGGTTCGACAAGTTTGGGCTCAGCGCGTCCCGGGTCTTCGCGCCGTGGCTCTTCGCCAGCGCCGCCGTCGAGATCGAGAGTCATCGCGACCGGCACACCCACGGCTTCGACGCGGACTTCGGCTGCCCGGGCGCCGGCCTGTGCGTCGAGCAGTTCGGCGAGCACGAGCCTGCGACCGAGGTGAACCTCGACAAGTTCAACATCACGGCCATCGCGCCCATCGGCAACGGGCTTGCCCTCTCGGTCGGACGCTTCGACGCGCCCTTCGGGATCGAGCGCCACGACGAGCCGCTGAATCTCACCGCGACGACCTCCGAGATCTTCCAGTTCGGCCGCCCGCAGCGGATGACCGGCCTCCAGGCTGCCTACCAGTTCACCCCGTGGCTCGACGCGGCTGTCTGGGTCGTGAACCGATGGGAGTCCGAGACGACCGAGGACCCCTTCGACGACAACAACCGTGACAAGAGCTGGGGCGGCCGCATCGGCTTCACGCCCGTCGCCCGTGACGCGCTCCTCAACTTCGGCGTCGGCGCCTTCTGGGGACCGGAGCAGGCCGACGTCGATCGTCACGCCCGCTGGGTCCTCGACGCCGACTTCACCTGGAACCCGACCGCCCGCCTCCTCCTCGCCGGGGAAGTGATCTACGGCGGAGAGGACCAGGTCGAGTTGCGGCGCCGGGGCGTGCCCTTCCCCGCGCCGGCCGAGGTGGTCGACGCCAACTGGTGGGGCCTCTACCTTCTCGGCTCCTACGAGCTCTCCGACTGGCTCGGGCTCACCTTCCGGTATGGTCTCCTGGACGATCTGGACGGCGGGCGGACGGGAGTCGCGCAGGTGCTCCAGTCCTGGACGTTCACCCCCACCCTCCATCTCTCGCGGCTGATCCCCGATCTCAGGCCGACGGGCGCCGTGTACGCCCGCTCGCGGGTGCCCATCGACTGGGTCAACGTGAAGCTCGAGTACCGGCTGAACCACTCCGATAGGCCGGTGTTCTCGGATGCCAAACCAAGCGTGCCCATCACGAATGCCGACGACACGAGCCACCAGATCCAGGTGCAGTTCGTCGTGAACTTCTGAGCGATGACACGCCGGGAAGAGGAGGAACCCGGATGAATGGATTGACGTTTTCCCGCCTGCCCCTGAGCGCCCGCATCTGCTGCACCCTGTTCCTCCTGGGCGTCGGCTGCGGGGCGCTCGCCGCCGCCGTCCAGGGGGCGACGGCCGTCGGACTGTCTCCGAGCGACGTCCAGGCCAGCCTCGCTCCCGACATGCCGATGACGGGCATGCAGCACGGGCAGATGAGCGCCGAGCAGTCGATCGACATCGGTCAGATCAGCAACGTGGCCCGCGTCTGGATCAGGACCCCGCTCCTGATCCAGACGAGTCACACCCATCTCTTCGGCCAGACGCTCATCGCGGGACTCCTCGGGTTGATCTTCCTGTTCTCCTCCCTCGGCGAGGGTCCGAAGGCCTTGATCCTGTCCCTCCCCTTCGTGGGGACCCTGATCGACATCGGCGGGATGTGGCTCACGCGGTTCGCGTCGCCGTCGTTCGCGTCACTCGTCATCGCGGGCGGATCCCTGTTCGCCCTCGGCTACGTCCTGATCGCGGTCATTTCCATCTACGAACTCTGGATTCGTCGGGAGGGCCACCCATGAGATCCACCACCATCATTCGCATCGCCGGAGCGCTCCTGTCGGTCGTCGCGGTGGCGGGACCCGCGCTCGCCCACATCACACCCCCGGTGATCCTGATGTCGGATCGCGACGCGGTGTCGCGGTTCCTCGGCGGGGCCCGGAAGCTCTCCGTCCGGGAGGTACGCCTCACCCCGTCCGAGCGCCAGGCGATCAGAAAGGAATCGGGGTGGAGCGCGGACGAGGATTTCTACCGCTTCTACCTGGGGCGAGACGACCAGGGGCGGCTCACGAGCGCCACCATCTTCCTCACCGAGTACACGATCCACGGACCGGTCCGGGTCGCGGTCGGCCTCGGCCCGGACGGCACGATCGCCGGCGCTGCCGTCGTCGAGCTGACCGAGGAGACCTACCCGTGGCTCAAGCCGCTCCTGGACGAGGACTTCACGCGGCACTACGTGGGGCGCGGCGCGCGCGGGAGCTTCGCGCTCCCCGAGCGGATCGCCCGCTCGGGGAGCGCGTCGATGCCGCGCTTCTACGCGGAGATCGTGACGAGCCTGCTGAAGCGGGCCGCCCTGCTCTATGACGCGACCGTCCTCGCCCCGGCGGCGGGAGCCGCGCCGAGGTGACGGCGGGCCGCCGATGCGGGCACCGGGCTCGCGGGACCGTCATCGGCGCCCGGCCCTCGCCATAGATCCGGGCGGCCCAGATGAGGAGCGCGCCACGCCCTCGCCGGCGATCATCCCGAATGGAGGTCCTGGGCGGTTCCGGCGCAGAACTGGTCCGGGTAGCGCAGGAGGAGCGCCCGCCAGTCCGGCGGCCCGGCTGTCAGCCGGCCGGCGCCTCCTCGCAGCGCCGGAGCTCCCGGACGATCTCCTCGTTGGCGGGAATCTGCCGGGCGCCTCCCGGTCCCGCGTAGGCGCCCGACAGGGCGTAGCGGAGCACGCCCTTCCTGTCCAGGATGAAAAAGCCCATGTCCTCGTCGGTGAGCAGGCGGGGGAACTCGCCGAGAGCCGGCTGGAGCTTGCCGAAATCGGTCTCCGGCGCGGGGGCCGTGAAGCCCTTGTAGAACGCCCGCGCGTACCAGACGATCGAGTGGGAGCGGACCTCGAGACCCCACGCGCGACGAGCCCGGTAATCCGGATCGCACAGGTACGGGAAGGGGATCTTGAAGTTGGTCGCGTAGAACCGCCCGCGATCGGGCGGCGAGGGCGTCACCTGCAGGATCTCCGCGTTGAGGGCCTGGAAGCTGGGATAGCCGCGCAGGAGCTGCGACATGTGCTGGCGGCAGAACGGGCACGCCATGCCCTTGGTGAACCACACGATGACGTGACGCTTCCCACGGTAGTCGTCGAGGCCGATCTCGCCCCCCTGGCCCGCGGGGAGGCGGAACGGCGGTGGAACCTGGCCGATCGCCACACTGCTCATGACCCTACTCCTTCCTCAGCAGAGAAACGGTAGCAGCAGGAACGTGTCGCTACTCCAACCCGTGATTTCCTGAGCCTGGCGGCTCTTCGCCAGCCAGTCTTCCGCCTCGGGCTCGTCGCCGCGCTCGATCGCGAGCGTGGCCAGCCCCTCGTAGCACGGGACGAGGAGCTGGGGCTCCCCGACCTCCTCGGCCAGCGCGAGCGCCTCGCGGTAGGACCCGGCGCTCCGCGCGTAATCGCCGCGGCACTGGTGGATCTGCGCCCGGATGATGAGCGGGATCGGCAGGTGGTTTCGCTGGCCGAGGCGGGTATCGAGCGTCACCGCGGCCTCGGCGGCCTTGATCCCCTCGTCGTACTCGCCCGCCAGCGTGCACTGGCTCCCGGCCAGCGCGCAGCAGAGCCACGACTCGTGGAGCTGGTCGCCGATCTTCCGGGCCAGCGCCAGCCCCTCGCGGCAGTACTCGGCCGACCGGACGGGGTCCAGCGTGGCGTACATCACCGCGAGGTTCGTGTAGGCGCGGCAGGCGATCGACCCGAGCTGGTTCGCCAGCGATGTCTCGAGACCGCGCCTGACGTACTCGGCGCCCTGCTCGATCTTGTCCGCGCGCCCCAGCGCGACGCCCAGGGTGTTGTAGGCCTGCGCGACGACATCGGGTGCCTCGAGCCGCTCGCCGAGGACGAGGGCCTGCTCGGCCCAGTGCGTCGCGCGTTCCTGGTCGCCGAGCCGTACGTGCACCCGGCCGAGCTCATGGGAGAGCCGCGCCGCCTCCAGGTTCTCCACGTCGGTGCCGAGGGCAGCCAGGCCGCGCTCGAGGTGCGCCAGCGCCCGCTCCGTCTCGCCCGCCGCCCAGCACGCGCTGCCGATCCGGCGGTGGAGGTCGGCGGCCTCGCGCGGCCCGCCCCGGACCTCGACGAGGGCCAGCGCCGCGTCCCAGTGGCGGAGCGCGTCGCCGAGCGCGCCATGCGCGTAGGCGCAATCGCCGAGCCGTTCCACGATGGACAGGCGCTCGTCCTCGAGCGCCCCGTCGCGGTCCAGGATCTCCAGCGCGCGCAGGTAGTACGCCTGGGCCTCGTGGTAGGCGAAGAGGCGCGCCGCTCGCTCCGCGGCGAGCGCCAGGTAGCGGATCGCCCTGGCCCGATCGGGACTCCGGGCGAAGTGCTCCACCAGCTCGGGGAGCACCTCTTCCGGCTGGTCGGCGTGGAGTCGCTCGAGGGCGTCCCCGGCCCGGGCGTGCAGCTCGGCCCGGGACTTGAGGAGGAGCCCCTGGTAGGCCACCTGCTGGATCAGGAGGTGGCTGAAGCCGTAGCGCACCTCGGGGAAAAGATCCTTTTCGTGCAGGAGGTCCAGGCGGACCAGCTCCGCGAGATCGTGGTCGAGGCCGTTCTCGGACGGGGCGATGGCCTGGAGCAGCCGCAGCGGGAACTCCCGCCCGAGCACCGAGGCCAGCTGGAGGGTGTGCTTCAGCCGGTCGGAGAGCCGGTCGATGCGTGCCCCGAGGAGATCGTGAATCGTCTCCGGGACCTCGTCCTCGGCCACCTGCCGGCCGTCGAGCCCGCGATCTCCGAGATAGGTCGCCAGCTCCTCGACGAAGAACGGATTGCCGTCGGCCCGTCTGATCACGAGGTCCCGCATCGCCGGGGCGAGGTCGACCAGCTCGCCCACCATCTGCGAGGTCTCGTCGTTCGAGAGCGGCGCCAGCACCACGCGCTGGTGCGAGGGCCGGTCGTGCCAGGGCGGGCTGTAGCCGGGGCGCTGGGTGCAGACCAGGAGGACCGGATGCGCAGCCAGGCTGTCGACGAGGGAGCCGAGGAACTCCTCGGAGCTGCGGTCCGCCCACTGCAGGTCCTCGAT
>CAZWXA010000268.1:0-5858 GCA_964637755.1 uncultured bacterium
GGATCAGCTCGATCGCTGGGCCGGCAGGGCGCTGCGACTCGCGGGAACGGGGGGTCCCGGCCTCCTCGACAGGCGCGCGGTCGGACGTAGCGCCATGCCGTGCGGTGCCTTGCCGACCCGGATCGTGCGCACCTGCCGGAAGGTGTCGAGCGCGATCACCGTCACGAGGTTGGCGTAGCGGTTGGAGACGAGCGCGTAACGGCCGGACGGCTCCATCACCACAAGATCCGGGTAGCCGGGCTGCGGGATGGTCGCCACGATCCTGTCGTCGGCCGTCCGGACGACCACCACCTTGTTGGATTTCCGCAGCGTCGTGAAGAGGTGCTGTCCGTCGAGGGTCAGGACCGCGTCGTGGACGATCCCGGGCAGGGGGATGGTTCCGATCGGCTTGTTCGTCGCCGTGTCCACCTTGACGAGATTCCGGTTCTCCCCCGCCGCCGCGTAGAGGAGCTTGCCGTCGGCGGTGAGGGCGAGCCCCATCGCGTCGCCGCCGGTGGGCACGGTCGCGATCACCTTCCGGGTCGCGGTGTCGATCGCGGCCACGTTGCCCGCGGTCTCGCTCGACACGTAGAAGATCTTCCCGTCGGCCGTGAAGACGCCGTGCGCGGGCCAGGTGGACACCTCGACGCGGGCGGCGATGCGTTCGCCCCGGAGGTCGTAGATGATGACCTCGTCCTCGCCCGACTCGCTGGCCCAGTCGAGCACGTACAGGTGCTGGCCGTCGGGCGAGAAGGCGAGATTGTACGGGTTGCCCCCCACCTTCACCCGCCTGACGAGCTTCCGCGCCTCCGCGTCGACGACGCCGAGATCGTGGCTCTTGTCGTACACGACCCAGGCGGTCCGGCCGTCGGGATGGAACACGATCCGGTTCGGCTTTCCGCGGCCGAGCGGGATCGTGCCGGTCACCTCGAGCGTGTCGGTGTCGATCACCGAGACGGAGGCGGCCTTCGTATTGGTGACGAACAGGGTCGCGGCCGCCGCCGGGGGCACCGCGCCGAGAGCGAAGAGGACCGTCAGGAGCCAGACCATGGACACCTCCGCGCTATTGTAGCTTCTCGATGGCCGTGATCACCACGTTTGGCGCCGGCCCCTTCAGCGTGAAGCGGACCTCGTCGCCAACGGCGATCCCCTGGTAGACGGCGGGGGACTCGACGCGAAACCCCATGGTCATCCCCGGCATGAACCCGCCGATGTCCTCGTGGGTCAGCACGACCACGTTCATCTCCGGGAGCACGGCGCGCACGACCCCGCGCGCGGTCCACTCGCCGGCAGCGGGGCGGACCTTCTCGGCGGCCAGCTCCGCCCGCAGCTCCGCGGCCTCGCGCCCCCACCAGACGTATCCGAAGCCCACCCCGAGGACGAGGGCGAAGTCCACGAGCACGGCCGCCTGCCAGACCCTCACCGCCGCCCGACTGGACCGAATGAATTCGTGAGGGTACACCGCGGGCTAGTGGACGTGGTCATCGGGGAGGGGGGCGGCCTGGGGTTCCTCGTTGAGCCGCTGGATCTCGCCGAGCAGCGGAGACAGCTCGGGCGCCGGGTCGCCGGCGAGCGCGGTCCGCGCCCGAACGTATCCCCGGCGGTCGATGAGGAACTCCAGGTGCTCCTGCGTCCCCTCGCCGGGCCGGAAGAGATCGTAGGTCCGGACGATGTCGGGGCCGCCGTCCGTGACGACGGGAAAGAAGATGCGTGGGCTCGGGCCGAGCCGCGCGAGGATGCGCGGGTCCGGGCGGGTCGGCACGGCGATCACCTCCGCCCCCATGACCACGAGGGTCTCGTAGGCCTGCGCGAGCTGCGCCAGCCGCGGTCTCGACCGGGGCAGCGTGAACAGCACCAGGAGCACGACGCGCCGCCCGCGGTGGTCGCGCAGCGCGAAGGGCGGGCTCGGTCCGACGGCGTAGGCGAAGTCGGGCGCCTCGATGCGGGGGGGGGGCGGCTCGACCCGTGAGCCCAGCGTGCGCGCCTGCCCCCCGGCCGCGCGCGCCCGGAGGAAGTTCACTAGGTCCCAGCGCTGCTCTTCCGAGAGGCTCGCCGCGAAGGCGGGCATCTGCGTGCCGGGGAGCCCGCTGGAGATCCACCAGAAGAGGTCGCCCGCGGTGTGGCGGTCCAGTCGCGGGCCCGTCAGGTCGCGGCCGCCGGCCACGTGACAGGCCGCGCACGATGCCCCGTACAGGTCGGCGCCAGCAGCGACCGACACGGCCTGGTAGGGCACGGCGGAGCGCCGATACGTCGTCGGGTAGGCGTCGACGAGGAGAGGGGGCAGCCCCAGGATCACGCCGAGCACGGCCACGGCGCCGGCGACCGCCAGCGGCGCGCGCCGGCGGCCGAGGATCGCGCCTCCCAGTGCCACGACTGCGCCGAGCACCAGCAGCTGGGCGCCGATCAGCACGCGGAGCCGCCCGCCGGGGAGGCCTGCGGTGGCGTCCCAGGAGAGCCGGAACCCGAAGGGCCACGTCGGCTGCGCGTGACGGGCCGGCGGTGTGACGGTCATCCATGCGACGACGGCGATCACGGCGAGCGCGATGGAGAGCTCGACGCCGGCGTACGTGCGGAGGCGCAGCATGGCGGGACGCCCTACGGTCTCCGCCTCACCGGAGAGCGCCGGGATGAGCCGGCGTCGGTTGACGGCGGCGATCGCCAGGATCGGGACGAGGAGTGCGAGCTTCAGGAGCAAGAGCCGACCGTAGGGGGTTCCCGCGAGCGCGGCGACGTCGCCGACCTGGCTCCACGTGTTCCAGGCGCCGGTCGCGACGAGGACGACGACGGAGACGAGCGCGACGGTCGCGAAGCGCCGGGCGGCGAGGACGGCGAACGGACGCGCGTCGGCGCCGGCCGGCCGGCCGGCGAGGTCGAGGAGCCGTACCAGCGGCAGCAGGCCGCCGATCCAGGCGCCGACGGCGATCAGGTGGAGCGCGGCCATCGATGCGGTCAGCCGCGGGGTCGGCTCGACGGCGGCCGCGTGGCCCGCCCAGGCGGCCGCGCCGAGCGCGAGGCCGGCGAGCAGCAGGCAATGCAGCCGGAGGGCGATCCGGTCCGCGGGCGCCTGCCGGGCCTGGCTCAGGACGAGGAACGGCGCGACGAGCAGGAGCAAGCCGTGCCGGACGATCCAGACGGCTCCGAAGCGCGTCGTCCAGAGCACGCGTCCGATCGCCTGCGGCTCGAGGGCGGCGCTCGCCCGGCCCTCCAGGAGCACCGTCTGGATCGCCAGCGCGCCGATGCCGGCGAGGAGTGCCACGAGGATGCAGATCCGGGAGAGGGACAGCGCATCCAGCTCCCAGCGCTCGGCGGTCGGCTTGCTGCGACGAGGGACCAGCAGGAGGAGCACGAACGTCCCCACGAGGACGGTGCCGCTCGCGAGGTGTGCCCACCTCACGAGCGCGCCGAGCGCGGTCACCGCCGCGCGGCCTCGCCCCGGACGGTGAACGAGTGCGAGCCCTCGACGACGTGGCCGTCGATCGAGAGCACGCGGTATTTCACGACGTAGACCCCCCGGCGGAGGGGCGGCAGGGCAACGGACAGGGACCGCGCGTCGTCGCGCGATACGGCGACCCTGCCGGCGTCGACCCGCATGCCGTCGTTCCAGACCGACATCGTGGAGTACGCGGGCTCGAGCCGCTGGCTGAACCAGAGCTGGACACGCCGCGGCGGCACCCGCACGGTGGCGCGCGGCGGCGGCACCGCGCGCACGAGCGTCGCGTGGGCCTCGACCGCGCCGGGAGGAAGTCCCTGCCCGAGCGCGGCGAGGAGAAGCATCGAGCTCACGAGGGGGCGCGGTCGAGCGCCCCTCGTCTCCCTTCCGCGGCGGGCCATCACCACTCGAACGACACCTCTCTCGCCGTTCGGTACCTGCCGCCGTCCCCCGCGGTCACACGCGCGGTGGCCTTGCCGACGCTGACGGTCACGGAACCGGCCTGGTCGGACACGCGAACCGCTGCGCCGTAATGCAGGCCGGCCGGTCCGAGCACCGGCCTCAGGGTGATCGGCCGCCCCCTCTTGCCGATCCGCGCGGTGACCGGCAGGTAGGGAACGGGCTGGCCGCTCGCGGCGTCGAGGATGGACACCGTCAGGTAGCCCGGGTGCGTGTCGTCGTCCGGCTCCGCGTAGTCGAGGCGGACTCGATACTCGCCGATGGTTGCCTCCCGCTGCGGTCCGTGGCCGTCGTGCCCGCCGTGCAGCTCGTGCGTGCCCGCTCCGGGCGGGGCGCCGTGTGCCGCGTGCCCACCGTGTGCATCGTGGCCGGGCTGCCCACCGTCACCCGTGAGGCCCTTCAGATACGCGACCAGGTTCACCCACTGATCGAGCGTGAGGCTGTCGTTGTAGCTCGGCATCGTCGATCGCCCATCCGGGCCGTGGAAGCCGGGGGCGTCGATGATGACCGCGTTCGGATCGAGGATCGACTCCGCGAAGTACTCGGCCGGATGGTGCGCGCCCATGCGGGTGAGGTCGGGCCCGCTCTTGCCGGTGGCCTGTGCCGGAAAGCCCGCGCCCGTCACCTCGTGGCAGCTATGGCACTCGAGAGCGGCGAAGACCTCCCGGCCCTTCGCGGGGTCGCCAGCCGGGATCGTGAACCTCCAGCCCGGCGGGACCCCGCCGCCCCGGTGCAGCTCCTCGGACGTGACACGGACCGAGCCCCCGGAAGCGAGCGCGCTCGAGAGGCCAAGGAGGGCGCCGACCGACAGCGCCGTTGCCGACAGCACTGGTGAACGTCGCATGGCGAGGCTCCTTTCCGCTGGATGCTACCATGCCCCGATGCAGCATCTGACGCCGCTCCGGGCGCCGCGGCCCCTGAGGATGATGTTCTTCGACGCCGGCAACGCGCTCCTCCGGATGAGCTACGAGGCGCTGGCCGAGCAGATCACCGCGCGCGGGTTTCCCGTCGATCCGCGGCGGGTGCGCGAGGCGGAGCTGCGGGCCCGGGTCCGCCTCGACGCGGGGCTGGCGCCGGGGGTGTCGACCGAGAGCGGGTCGACCAGCGGCCGCTATCTCCGGTATCTCCTCGAGGGACTGGGCGTGACCGACGAGGAGACGGTGCGGTCGATGGCCGAGTGGCGGCGCGGCTACAACCTACCCGTTGGCCTCTGGCATCATGCCGACCCCGAAGCGGAGGCGGCGCTCCGACTGCTTGCCGAGCGCGGGGTCGGCGCGGCGGTCATCTCGAACTCGAACGGGTCGGTCCGCTCGATCCTGACGGACCTGGGACTGGCGAAGCACCTCGACTTCGTCCTCGACTCGGCCGAGGTCGGCATCGAGAAGCCGGACCCCCGGATCTTCCGGATCGGCCTCGAGCGTGCGGGCGTCGACCCCGACGAGGCCGTCCACGTCGGGGACCTCTACTCGGTCGACGTGCTGGGCGCCCGCGCGGCGGGGATCGAGGGCATCCTGCTCGATCCGGCCGCCTGCTGGGGCGAGCGGGACTGCCCGAAGGTGCCGGGCCTCCTCGCCGCCTGCCATCTCGCTATTCGGCGGGGAGCGTGAGGAAGGGGTAGCGCGCGAGGGCCCCGTAGATCTCGCGCTTCATCTCCGCGACCTGCCCGGCCGTCGCTGCCTCGAAGCGGAGCGTGAGGTACGGGCTCGTATTGGACGCGCGCACGAGCCCCCAGCCTCCGGCCGGAAAGAGGACCCGCGCGCCGTCGATGTCGATGACCTCGTGGCGGCGCTTCAGCTCGGCCGCCAGCTCCTCGATCACCCGGAACTTCTCGGCGTCCGGGCAGAGCGCCTTCAGCTCGGGGGTCGCGTGGAGGTGCGGCACCGAGTCGAAGAGCACGGACAGCGGCTCGCGGGAGTGGGCGGCCAGCTCGATGATCTTGCACGAGGCGAGGATGCCGTCGTCGACGCCGTAGTAGTTCTCGGCGAAGAAC
>CAZWXA010000269.1:0-5831 GCA_964637755.1 uncultured bacterium
GGCTCCGCTCTCCGCGGCTCCCGGATCAGCGCGTCCAGCCGGCTAGCGAGTTGCGCTTCGGCTGCGCGCGGGCCTAGCCTAGCAGGCTGCTGAAAAAGGCCCATCTGCGACGTTGGCTCGGTCGCTCCTCCCTGCGGCGTATAGGTGGAATACGCCTCAGTCGTCGCGATCCACTCGGGCCTCGCCTCGGCTCTACCTCGGCTCGAACTGCGACCGCCTTGCATCTGGGTCAGAAGTCATCGTCTGTTGAGTACGCTCGGGCCGAAAAAAGCCCGAGGACGCCCCCGTCCTCGGGCGATTTCGGGGCGGAACCTAGCGGCGCCAGCCTCCGCCCGTGCCGCTGCCGCCGGGGCCACCCGGCCGCGGACCGCGCTCGCCACGCGGTCCTCCGCCCCCCCCACCACCGCCGCGCTGCGGCTGGGGACGGGCCTCATCGACGACGAGGTTTCGGTCGCGGAAGAGACGACCGTTGAGCACCTCGACGGCCTTCGTCGCTTCCTCCTTCGTGGACATCTCCACGAAACCGAAGCCGCGTGGTCGGCCCGTGAACTGGTCCGTCACAATTCGCACCGACTCCACGGTCCCCGACTGCTGGAAGAGCTCGCGGAGATCCTCCTCCGTCGCCTGAAAGGAAAGATTGCCGACGAAAAGCTTTGCGGGCATCGCGATCCTCCTGCCGCGGTCAGGACCGAGTCGTTGACCCTCGGGGCTTCAAGCGGCCGATATGGAATGCTGCCGATTTTCGCATGCGCTAGAGTACGTACCGCGGTCAGGGGTGTCAAGGCCGATTCTGCGAAGAATGTTCCTGATTTCACTAACTTAGTCGCGAGCCGCTCGGTGCCGTCCTCCCGAGGCGGTGCGGGGTGCTGGCGGGGAGCGGCGCTCGCGCCCCCCGACGTTGACTGGCCGGCGGCGAGCCGCGTCGCGCATTAGCGCATTCCACGGTCGGAAAACCGGGAACGTCTCATGGATATACGCCGCGGGTCGAGCCGCCGTCGATCGTGATGCAGATCCCGGTCAGGAAGGCCGCTCGATCCGAGGCGAGGAAGCACACGAGATCGGCGACCTCTTCCGGGAGGCCGATCCGGCCGAGCGGGTAGGCCCCTTCCGACTGACCACGCAGATGCTCCACGGTCGTGCCAGTCGCCTCGGCCTGGCGGGCGAGCAAGGCGTCCCAGCGCTCGGTCCGTGTGGCGGCCGGGGAGACCGCCATCACCAGGATGTTCGAGTGAGCCCCGAGATCGGCCAAGCCCTTGGTGAAGTTGACGAGCGCGGCGTTGGCCGCGCCGCCGGCGAGATACGTGGGACTCGGGTTGCGGGCAGCGGCGCCGGCGACGTTGATGATCCTCCCGCCGCCCTGGGCCCGCATCAGAGGAAAGACGGCCCGCGCCATCCGGATGTACCCGAGGGGCTTCAGGCTCCAGTCCTCGATCCACTGCTCGTCCGGGGTCGTGAGGAAGTCGCCGGCCCGGATCGCGCCGGCGTTGTTGACCAGGATATCGATCCTGCCCAGGGCATCCCGGGTCGCCTCGACGACCCGGCTGATCGCGCTCGGATCGCTCAGGTCGGCAGGAACAGCTCGAACCGCAGCGCCGGTCCGTGCCCCGATCTCCGCGGCCGCGGTCTCGAGAGTCGCGCGGTCACGCGCGACGATCGCGACCCTGGCTCCCTCCCGAGCGAGGGCTTCCGCGACCGCGTGGCCGATGCCCTTGCTGCCGCCGGTGACGAGCGCTGCCCTTCCGCTGAGTCCCAGATCCATCCGCTGAACCTCCTCACGTCCCCCTCGGTCAAGGACCTCACACGAGCCACTGCGCTCTATCCCTCCCTCGGGAAGGAAGGGACGAGCGTCCAGTCGAACTCTCCGCGATCGAGGCCGGCGACGGTGTTCCACACGGCGCCCCCGAACGGCGCGAGATCGAGGATTCCGAGGCGGCCGTTTCTGATCTTCGCGCTGCCCTCCTCGAGGAGCAGGCGCGCGCCCTTCAGGTTGCCGTTGGCCCGGTGCTGATACCCGACAGCGATCTGGATCAGCCCCTGCAGCAGAGCCCGATCGGCTCCGCGAGCGGCCATCCAGCGAGGTTCGAGGAGCTCGTGGACCTCGAAGTAGAGCCCGGCGTCGAAGAGCGCTGCCGCATCGGCCAGCACCCCGCGAAGATGGGACCCGCGACGGCCAACCGGCCGGCTCGCCACAGCCGCCGCCGCGCACTCGGCGCGGTCACGCAACGCGCGGGCCGGCTCGCCACCGTCCCGCCCGATCCAACCGCGCGACAAGGGCGAACGGCCGTCGGCGATCTGCCCCAGTGCCCGGCGGGCGTCGGCGTCGTGGAGCGCCTCCAGGATCAGTTCTGCCAGGAGATCGCGCGGCCGCCGGGGCAGCGTCGCTGGAGGCCGCCGGCACGGCTGGTCGCATTTCACTGCGGCGCCGTCGAGCCGCTGCTTTCGAGGCCGCAACCGCAGCGTCCCGGCAGACTCGACTCGCCTGGTCAGGCGGCGGAGCGGCGCGCTCCGGAGAGGCTGAATCACGCGGTCGCCCTCAGCCGGACCACGCGGGTGCCGGCGAGGAGGTCATGGAGCGCGCGCCGGTCGTGCCGCACGCCCGCCATGAGGTACCCCGCGAGAAGGATCACCCCGGAGAGGAAGTAGCCCGCATAGCGAACGATCGCCGTCGAGGGATCGAGCCCGCGTCCGTCCAGGCGCTCGACGCGGATCCTGGCAACCATCTTGCCGACCGTTTGTCCGAACGCCGCATGGAGCACCACGTAGTAGACGCCCGTGAACACGAACATGAACGTCGCGACCGTGGCCCTGAACGTCCGGGACTCGGCGATGTCGAGCCCCCAGACGAGAACGGCGCTGACGCCCATGACGAACTCGACCGCGAGGAAGACCGCGGAGTCGATCAGCACCGCCGCAAATCGGATCCAGAACCCCGCCGGAGACGGCGCCTGCTCGTCGAGTGCCGTCTCCACGGGGCGTATAATACCGCCGATGATCTCCGTCCAGGACGGTCAAGACCAGATTCTTTCCCGGGTGACCGCCCCCCTCCCCCCCGAGCTCGTGAGCCTCAGCCGTGCCCTCGGACGGGTGCTCGCCGAGGACCTCCGGGCGCCGGTCGACGTTCCCCCGGCGGACAACTCGGCCGTGGACGGGTACGCGCTCGCGAGCGCCGACATCCCGGTCGGTGGATGGCGCGAGCTCGAGGTCGTCGCCGACCTGCCGGCCGGGACCGTCCTCGAGTCGCCGCTCGCGCCCCGGCAGGCGGTGCGGATCATGACCGGCGCGCCGATACCGCCGGGCGCCGACACCGCGGTTCCGCTGGAGGACGTCGAGGTCGCCGGCCGGGCCGTGAGGATCCCGTGGGCCCCCAAAGGCGCCAACGTGCGGACCCGCGGCGAGGACGTGAGGGCCGGCAGAGTGGTGATCGAGGCCGGAGCCGCGCTGCGACCACAGGAGCTCGGGCTGATCGCGTCGCTCGGCATGCCCCAGGTGCTGGTCCGCCGCCGCCCGTGCGTGGCGGTCGTCTCGACGGGCGACGAGGTCGCCGAACCCGGCCAGCCGCGCAAGCCGGGCCAGATCTACGATTCCAACCGGTTCATGCTCCGCGGCGCCATCGAGCTCTGCGGTGGAGAGGTCAGCGACCGCGGGATCGTCCGGGACCAGCCCGACGAACTGCGGCGGTGTCTCCTCGACGCGAGCCGGAACAGCGACATCGTCATCACGTCGGGCGGGGTGTCCGTCGGAGACTACGACCTCGTGAAGGACGTGCTCGGGCAGATCGGAGGCATCGACTTCTGGCAGGTCGCGATGCAGCCGGGCCGCCCGCTGGCCGCCGGCCGGATCGGCGGGGCGCTCTTCTTCGGCCTGCCCGGGAATCCCGTGGCGTCGATGCTGACGTTCACACTCTTCGTGCGGCCGGCGCTCTACAAGCTGGCCGGCCGCCTCGAGATCTTTCCCCGCGGCTTTCACGCGACGGCAACGGAGGCCATGTCCAAGAAGCCCGGGCGCCGGGAGTTCAAGCGTGGCATCCTGGCCTACCGCGATGGCAGCTGGGAGGTTCGCACGACGGGGCCGCAGGGCTCGGGCATCCTCAGCTCGATGGTGGCCGGCAACTGCCTCGTCGTCCTCGAGGAAGCCCGCGGGGAGATCCAGCCCGGCGAGACCGTCTGGGTCGAGCCGTTTCCGGAGTGCTGAGAGGGTGCCAAGAGATGGACGTCCAGGACGGCCGGTGGGGGGGTCGGGGAGGAGCGGCGCTCGCTCCCCCCGACGTTGAGTGACCACGGTCGGCCTGATCGATCGCGTCAGGGACACGGTGCGGGGACTCGTGACCGACCACGCGAGGAGTCTCGCGCACCTCCGCTACGCCGACATCCGGCTCGAGGTGATCGAGGGCAAGGGCGCCTCGGCCGAGAACGGCCAGGCCAAGTCCTCCGGGGATGATTACGGCTTCGCTTTCGGCGTGCGTGTCCTCGCCGGCGACCGGATGGTGGCGCCCGGCTACTTCGGCCGGACGCTCGGCGCAGCCGACGTGGAGCGTCTCGCGGACATCCTCCGTGAGGGCATCGAGCATGCCTACCGCCGCGCACGCCGGGGAGGCGAGCTCAAGGCCGACGCCCGCGAGAAGCTGGGCAGCCTCGGCGATTCCCTCGTGGACACGCGGCTTCACCCGGTCACTGTGTCGCGAGACACGGTCTCCGCGGTCTACGAGGTCGACCCCAGGGCGATGGACCTGTCGGAGATCGTGCGGTACACGGTGGACGTGTCCCGGCAGGTCTCTTCGGCCGACCCCCGCATCCGGTACAGCTCCGTCTCCACCACGACCCAGCTCTCGCGCGAGCTGTTCGCATCCTCCGAGGGCGCGCTCATCGACCAGTCCTTCGCGCTCACCCAGGGGGTGTGCTACGTCGTCGCCGTCGGCGACCACGCCAGCCAGGAACTGTACGACGTGCTCGGCCACCAGCGCGGCTGGGAGATCCTGCTGCGCGGAGTCGACGACCCGTTGATGCACCTTCCGAGCTTCGCCGACTTCTCGCTCGAGCTGGCGCGGGAAGCGGCCGCGCTCGTGCAGGCGCCGCCGCTGCCGACCCGCGACGACGAGGCGGTCGTCGTCACCGACCCCCACTTCAACACGCTCGTCTCGCACGAGATCATCGGGCACCCGGTCGAGCTCGACCGGGCGCTGAAGATGGAGACGGCGTATGCCGGCCGCTCATGGCTCCTGCGCGGGCTCGACGAGCACCAGATGGGCAAGCGCGTCGCGTCGGACCTCGTGAGCGCCTATTCCGACCCGTCGCTCCCGGGCTACGGCCACTACGCATACGACGACGAGGGCACGCCCGCCCGCCGGGTCGTCCACATCGACCGGGGCATCTTCACGGGCTTCATGAACAGCCGGCAGACCGCCGCCGTCTTCGGCGGCGAGCCCAACGGCCACTGGAAGGCGAGCGGCGCGGCGCTGGTGCCGCTGATCCGGATGTCGAACACGGTGTTCGCCGCAGGTTCCCGGAACGCGGCCGACATCATTCGCGAGGTCGACCACGGCTACTACCTGGTCGGTCACCGGGTCCCGTCGATCGCGGAGAGCCGGGAGAATTTCCGGATCTCGGCGCGCAAGGTCTTCGAGATCGAGCGCGGCCAGCTCGGGCGCATGTTCCGCGACGGTGGTATCCAGGCGGACAGCCGGGATTACCTGCTGAACGTGGACGCCGTCGGCTCGGACTTCCGCCTCTACCCCATCGCGAACTGCGGCAAGGGCCAGCCCATGCAGACCAAGAAGCTCGGCAACGGCGGCCCGACGATGCGATCTCGCGCGAAGATCATCGGAGGATGACCCG
>CAZWXA010000270.1:0-5814 GCA_964637755.1 uncultured bacterium
CATCGCCCGGGTCCCCGAGCCGCTCTCGCAGGCGAACCACGTCGCCGACCACGATCACCACGGGCGGCTCGAGACCGGCCCTCCGCGCCCTGTGGACGATGTCCGCCAGGGTTCCCACGACCGTCCGCTGGGACTCCGTGGTCCCGGACTCGATGAGTGCGACCGGGGTCGCGCTGGAGCGGCCGCCGGCGAGGAGGTCGCCCACGATACGCGGAAGGGCCTTGAGGCCCATCAGCACGACCAGCGTGTCCACCCCCGCTCCCAGCCGGCCGAGATCGACGCCGCACCCGTCCTTGCCGGTGGCCTCGTGGCCGGCAACCACGGCGAACGACGACGCGAGCCGCCGGTGGGTCAGCGGGATCCCCGCACACGCCGGGACCGCCACCGCCGAGCTGACGCCCGGCACGACCTCGTACGGGATCCCGGCCCGGGCAAGCGCCTCCGCCTCCTCCCCGCCGCGACCGAAGACGAAGGGGTCCCCGCCCTTGAGCCTGACCACGCGCCGGCCGCGGCGGGCGTGGGTGATCAGCAAGGTGTTGATCTGGTCCTGGGGCAGACAGTGCGTCCCGGTGGTCTTTCCGGCGAAGATGCGGAGCGCGGCGGCCCGCGCCTCGTCCAGGATCGCGGGGTTGACCAGGCGGTCGTAGACGATGACCTCCGCGTCGCGCACCCGCTCGCGGCCTCGCACCGTCAGGAGACCCGGGTCGCCCGGCCCCGCGCCGACGAGGGAGACCCTGCCTACGTGCACGTCTCGACCCCTAGCTGCGCGAGGAGGTGGGCCCGGGCCTCGGCGTGCTTCCCCTCCCTGACCAGGCGGCGCAGGTCGGCGCTGAACGCCCCGCGCCAGGCCTCCCCCCCGGGCGAGCGCTTCCGGGCGCGGAGCTCCCGTCTGACCTCCGCCGCGAGCCGGACCAGCGCGGCGTACTCGCCGCCGAAGTACACCTCCAGTTCCTCCCGGATGGCCCGGGCGAGCCCCGGGCTCGCGCCGCCCGTGGTCACGGCCACCACGAGATCCCCCCGCCGGAGGATCGACGGGAGAATGAAGTCACAGTGGGCGGGATCATCGACGGCGTTGACCCAGACCCCGCGCCCGCGCGCCTCCCGCGACACGGCCGCATTCACCTTGCCGTCGTCGGTCGCGACGACGGCCAGCTCGTGGCCCGCGAGGTCGCCGGCGCGATAGTCCCGCGCGATGTGGCGAATGCTGCCGGCGCTCGCCCACGACCCGAGGCGCGCCGTGAGGAGGGGGCTCACGACCGTCACCCGCGCGCAGGCATCGAGAAGGCCCTCCGCCTTCCGCTCGGCCACAGCGCCGCCTCCGACGACGAGGACCGGGCGGTCGGCCATCTCCACGACGATCGGGTAATAGCCCATCAGAGCCGTTCGTCGGGCGTCTCGATCATCCACCGCCCGACGAGAGTCCGGTGGATCGGCTCACCACCGTGGGGCGAGATCAGGTCTGCCCCGGGGACGTGACCGGTGTCGATCACGAGAGCGACTCCTCGCCTGACCGGGAGGACGCGGGGTGACGGGTCGCCTGCACCGCCACCATCACCGGCGCCACGCCGCCCGCGCTTCGACGCGCCTCGACAAATGCGTAGAGGAGGTACGCGTCGACGAGCACGACCGCCGCCCAAACGCCGTAGGCCGCGGGACTGGCGAGGAGCCGGAGGTCCGCGAGCACTCGGGAGAGACCGAACCCGACGACCCAGGCGTCGAAGCTCATGCAGATTCGACGGAACATCTCCGGATCGAGCCGCCTGATCAGCGCGGCACCGAGGGGGACCCCGACGACGACGCTCGGCATGATCCACAGCAGCGGCTCGGAACTCGAGATCGTGTAGAGCCCGAGGGCATAGTACGCCGCGGCCGTGAAGGTGGACTCGGCGACGCGAACCAGCCCGAGGGCGGCCCGGAACTCCTGCTTGCAGAGTCCTTGGTTGTTGAACATCAGCGCCAGCGGAGGACCAGAGATGGTGGTGAGGGAATAGAGGATCCCGACGCCGGCCCCGAATGGAACGCCGACGGTCCGCTCCGCGTGAATCGGCCGCCTCACGCCCGCGGCCTGGAGCAGGATCAACGGGAGCAGCACGGCGAACACGAACAGCTTGAGCCAGGTCGGGTTGACCACGGCGAGCACGCAGCTCCCGGCGAGCACCCCGGGCACCAGACCGCCGAGGACCGGGAGCACCCGCCGCCACACCATCGGGACGGACGCTCGGTTGATGATCACGACATAGCTGTTGAGGGCGACTTCTGCGAGCACCAGCGCGGGGTTCAGGATCCGATTGGTGTAGAACAGCAGCGCGACGGGCACGGTGATGGATGAGAAGCCATGCCCGAGCGCGCCGTTGACGACGGCCGCCGACAGCGCGACGGGAACGAGGGCCAACAGGGCACCGTTCATCCCTTCACCACGTGGAGACCGCATTCCCTGGTCTCGGGGGTTTCCCACCACCAGCGGCCGGCTCTCAGGTCCTGGCCCGGCCCGACCGCCCGCGTGCACGGGGCGCAGCCGATGCTGGGGTAGCCCTTCTCGTGGAGCGCGTTATAGGGCACGTCGTGTGCCCGGATGTAGTCCCAGACCTGATCCCAGCTCCAGTCCGCGAGCGGGTTGATCTTGGTGATCCCGCCGTGAGCCTGGTCGACCTCGACCCGCCGCACCTCCGTCCGGGTGACGGTCTGCTCCCGCCGGAGACCGGTGATCCAGCCATCGAGGCCGGCGAGGCCGCGCTCGAGCGGCTCGACCTTCCGCACGGCGCAGCACCGCTTCCGGTTCTCGATGCTCCGATAGAACAGGTTGACGCCATGCTCCCGCACCATGGCCTCGACCGCCTCGGCACGAGGAAACAGCAGCTCGATGGCGAGCCCGTAGCGCTGGCGGATGGCCTCCATCAGGTCGTACGTCTCGGCGGGGAGCCGGCCGGTGTCGAGCGTGAACACGCGGGCCATCGGCTCGATCCGCATGAGCATGTCGATCACCACCACATCTTCCGCGCCGAAGCTCGAGGCCAGCGCGAGCCTGGGATGAAAGCGGCGGAGGGCCCAGCCCAGGAGCTCCTGCGCCGGGACTGATTCGAGCTCGTCGCCACCCAGCTGAGCATCCGCAGCACGTTCGCGAGTGATCATGCGTCGTCCTCGACCCTGCTCCGTTGTGGGAATCCGCCGTCCATCGGCGAGCGCCCCGCCGGGGGTCAGCCATCCACGCCGTGGGGCGGCCGGCCCGGCGCCGCGTCTCTGGCCACGGCGCCGACGAGCTCGCCCGCGAGGAGCGCTCGCAGCTCCTCGTCGGTCTGTCGCGCGCAGAACTGGCGGACGGTCTCGTCGTCGGCCCGGTCGCGCAGGTACGCACGCAGGAACCGCTCGATCGCCTCGGGCACCTTGGCGGCGCCGATGCGATACCCGATCGGGCGCGCCGTGCGCTCATCCTGGCCGAGCGCCCCGCCGACGCAGAAGTAGTAGGCGTCCACCATTCGCCCGTCCACCTTCATCTTCTTGCCCTCGATCCCGATGTCCGCGATCCAGTGCTGGCCGCAGGAGTTCGGACAGCCGGTGATGTTGAGCCGGAGGTGCTGATCGAACCCCGGCAGTCGCGTCTCCAGTTCCTCGACCAGCCACCGCGCGAAGCCTTTCGTCTCGGTGAGCGCGAGCTTGCAGAACTCGCTCCCCGTGCACGCCACCGTGCCGCGCCAGAACGGCGATGCCCGGAGCCGGAGGCCCGCCGCCTCGGCCGACGAGGCGAGCGCCGCCGCCTCCGAGGGACGGACCCCGAGGATCAGGAGATTCTGCATGGTCGTCGTGCGCAGCTCACCGCTGCCGTGGCGGTCGGCAAGATCCGCCGCGGTCCGCATCTGCCCGTCGGTCAGGCGCCCGCGGAGGACCGCCAGCCCCGCGTAGGCATACCCTTCCTGCTTCTGCGGATGGAGGCCGACGTGGTCGCGATAGGCGTCGCCGGGCGGATCGTCGGGGACCCCGCGCTCGAGCCGCAGGCGGAGCCGGCCTTCCAGCTCGTCCAGGAAGCGCTCCGCGGTCCAGCCGTGGGTCAGGAACAGGAACTTCAGCCGCGCCTTCTCCCGGTTCTGGCGCAGGACGTCGCTGTCGCGGAAGATCTCCGAGATCGCCCTGACCACGGGCAGCACCTGGCTCCAGCGAACGAAGGCGTCGAGGCGCACGCCGAGGTGCGGATCGGTCGAGAGCCCCCCGCCCACGCGGACCGAGAATCCGACCTCGCCCGTCTCCGGGTGGCGGAGCGCGGTCAGCCCGACGTCGTTGATCTCGGGATACGAGCACCAGACGCGGCAGCCGGTGACGGTGATCTTGTACTTCCGCGGGAGGTTGTAGAAGTCCGGATTGCCATTCAGCATCCGCGTCAGGTCCCGAACGAGGGGCGAGGCGTCGACAACCTCGCCGGCGTCGACCCCGGCCAGCGGGCAGCCGGTCACGTTGCGCGTGACGTCGCCGCACGTCCCCATCGTCGTCAGGCCGCTCCGGATCAGCCGGTCGAAGAGATCGGGAAGGTCCTCGGCCCGGACCCAGTGGAGCTGGACGTTCTCGCGCACGGTGAGGTCGGCGACGCCGCGCGCATATCGCCCGGTCAGGTCCGCGAGCGTCCGGAGCTGATGAGCGAAGAGGATGCCGTTCGGGATGCGGACGCGGACCATGAAGTACGGCGTCGCCTGGCCCTCGCCACCCTTGCCGCCCACCGCCCCGATCCCATCGCCCTGCGTGTAGATGCCCCACCAGCGGAAGTAGGTGTTGAGCCATTCGGGGGGAATCGCGTCGTAGCCGGCGCGGGCGAAGCGCTCGAGCTCGTGAAAACGCTCCCACGGGTTCTGCTCGCGCTTGAGCCGCTCGACGCGCTGCGCCTTCGTTTCCTTCGGTGCGTCACTCACCGTCTCGCCTCCAAAACAAAAAGCCGAGGGGGCCGGTCGCCTCGGCGGCCCACCCACTCGGCTTTTGTCTTTTGCTTCGACTTTCGCCTCTAGGTCACGTCACTCATCCGGTGTAGCGCAGGGGGACCTCCACCCAGGTCTTACAGCGCGGACACTTTGCCTTGACGCTCCCCGTCCGGGAGTCCACGCGGAGAATCGCGTTGCGGATCACGACTTCGCCCGGCAGATCTTCCAGGAGCTTCGCCCGGCAACTGGGGCAGCGCTCGATGCGGCCCGGGGTGGAGTCCGGCGCGGGATCGGTGCTGCGAGGATCCATGGAAGCCGAACCCAGAGGCCCAAGAACCCGGCGCGAATCCATCACGGCGAACAATACGCATTGTCGATCGGGATAGTCAACATTAAAAACTCGGCCGCGCTAACCCTATAAGCGACGGGCTCTTCGGGTGGGTCGACGAGCCCTGCCCAGAAGACCTTCCCCTGTTGCCTCTGCTTCGGAGCTGAAGTCTACGCCCCCTCCCTCCATCCTCGGCCTGTCAGCCCTTCCGCGAGGTCTTGGCGGTGAAGACCGTCAGCTGCGGCGTGACCTTCTCGCTCTGACAGTTCGGGCACTGGACCTTTGCGCTGGCTCGCTCCGTCATCGTCAGCGTCACCTCAAAGCTCTTTTCGCAGTTCCGGCACAGAAACTCATACGTCGGCATGGACTCTCCTCGTCGTTCTGAGGAACTTGACGTCCTCTTCCGGGTTCCGTGGATTCCCTATGCTTGAGGACTCGGTTAGCCCTTCCGATCTGGCCTCGCCGACTGTGCTTCTTTCCCTTGGCCTTCCTTCCGGCCTCGGCCGTTCCTCTGGGTCCCATCTCGTCTTCGGGCCGTGGCGTAGTCCTGCCACCTCGCTCGGTCGCCATGGTGACCCGCTGGGTGAT
>CAZWXA010000271.1:0-5762 GCA_964637755.1 uncultured bacterium
TCCGAGCGACCATGTTATACTCGCCGCCACTCGCGGCAACCCGAAACAGAGAGCCGGGCACCCTGCCGGCCTCCCCGCCCACCGGCCTCCCCGCCCAAAGGAGAACGATCGGTGCCCACGCTGTCTCCCACCGACGCCTGGGCGGCAGGTGCCAGGGCCCACGGCCGGCAAGTCAGGTGGTGGAGGAGCGCCGGGGCCATCGCGTTACTCGCCGCCGCCCTCCTGGCGAGCCCGGTCGTGCTCGGGGAGTACGCGCAGCAGATCCTCTCCCAGGCGTTCTTCTTCGCCATCGCCGCCATCACGGTCGACCTCCTCTGGGGCTACACGGGCATCCTGACGTTCGGCCAGTCGGCGTTCTTCGGCATCGGTGTCTACACGGTGGCCCTTGCCCTCGCGTACTACGTCCAGGGGACCCTCGGGACGGCGGGCGCGATCCTGGCCGGGATGGCCGCTGCGGCGCTCGTCGGGGCGGCCATCGGGTGGCTCTCCTTCTGGGACCGCGCTTCACCCATCTACGTTGCCATCGTGACGCTGGCCCTCCCCGTGGTGTTCACGCAAGTGATCCTGAGCGGGGGGGCCTACACCGGATCGAGCAGCGGCCTGCCGATCCCGGCTCCGTTCCTCTCCATCACGCAGTGGTTCTGGATCTCGGGAGCGCTCCTCCTCCTCGTCGCCGCGGGCGCCTGGGTGCTGGTGGCGAGCGACACCGGGCGGCTCCTCGTCGCCATCCGCGAGAACGAGGAACGCTGCCGGTACCTCGGCCTCAGGACCTCGCGCGTGAAGATCCGTCTCATGGCGGCCTGCGGTGCCGTCGCGGCCCTGGCCGGCTCGGCGTACGTGCTCTTCGGCACCGTCGCGGCCCACTCCTACGGCGACTTCGTGTTCGGGACCGAGCTGGTCGTCTGGACCGCGCTCGGCGGGCGAGGGACCTTGATCGGCCCGATCCTCGGGACCGTCGGGGTCAACTACGTCTCCGCCGTTCTCGGCGGCAACCTGCCATTCGTCTGGCTCCTCTTCGTCGGGTTCGCCTTCGTGCTGACCGTCGTGTATCTGCCCCAGGGGCTCGTGCCGGCCATCGGGAGCGGCCTCTCGAGCGTGCTCCGCGCGGTCCGGAAGCCGCGACCCGGGGCCACCGGCGGGCAGGAGGCGCCCGCCGCGGGGGCGCGGCTCGTCCGGGCTTCGGCGGGTCGCCGAGAGGAGAACGTGGCCCCCGATGGGACGACGGGGTCGCCCGTCCTCGAGCTGCGCCGCGTGAGCAAGCGCTACGGGAGCCTCCAGGTGCTCGAGGAGGTGAGCCTCGCAGCCCGGCGGGGCGAGGTGGTGGGAATCGTGGGGCCCAACGGGGCCGGCAAGACGACCCTCCTCCGCTGCATCGCCGACGGTCGCGAGCGCTCGAGCGGCGAGGTGGTCATCAACGGCCACCAGGTTCACGGCCTCCCGCCGCAGGACTGCGTGGCGCTCGGGGTGAGCCGGAAGTTCCAGACGCCCAACGTCTTCGAGGCCCTCTCGGTCCTCGACTGCCTCCGGGTCGCGCGCTCGTACCGCGAGCCCGCCTCGCTGTGGCGGAGGGTCGAGACGCTCGAGCTGCCGGAGCCCGCCCTCCACGCGGTGGAGGTCTCGGGGCTCCTCCAGGTCCTCGACCAGCCAGCCGGCCACCTTTCCCACGGGGCCAAGCAGGCCCTGGAGCTCGCGATGGTCCTGTCGCTCGAGCCGACCGTGCTCCTGCTCGACGAGCCGACGGCCGGGCTCACGCGCGAGGAGCGCACGGCGATCGGCCGCGTGCTGACCGAGCTGGCCCAGAGCCACCGGCTGTGTATCATCCTGATCGAGCACGATCTCGACTTCGTCCGGGAGATCAGCACCCGGCTCGTGGTGCTCCACATGGGGAAGATCCTCGTCGACGGGCCGCTCGAGGAGGTGGTCGACTCCGAGGTGATCCGCACGATCTACGTCGGCGGAGGGGCCAAGGCGTGACCGTCCGGGCGGCGGCAGCGGGACGGGCCCTCGGTGTCGGCGCGCTCCATTGCGGCTACGGCAAGGTCCCGGTGCTCCACGGCGTGACGCTCGACGTCCGGCCCGCGGAGATCTTCGCCATCCTCGGCAAGAACGGGATGGGCAAGACCACGCTTCTCAAGACCCTGATGGGGCTCCTCCCCGCCCGCGCCGGCCGGGTGGAGCTGCTCGGCGAGGACGTGACCCGGTGGCCCGCGTACCGGATCACGCGGCTCGGCGTCGGCTACGCCCCGCAGGAGAAGTCGATCTTCCAGGACCTCTCGGTCGAGGAGAACCTGAGGCTCGCGCTCCGGGACCTGTCGGATTTCGGCGCCCGGCTGGACGCCGTGGCGCGCTGGTTCCCGTTCCTCAAGGCGCGGCAGCGGCAGCGGGCGGGGACGCTCTCGGGCGGGGAGCAGAAGATGCTCCTGATCGGGCGGGCCCTCCTGGCCCGGCCGCGCCTGCTCCTGATCGACGAGATCAGCGAGGGCCTCCAGCCGGCGATCATCACGAGGTTGCAGGAGATCTTGACGGAAGAGCGGCGGGCCCACGGGTTGACGATCGTGCTCGTGGAGCAGAATGTGGGCTTCGCCCTGGCGCTCGCCGATCGGTACGCGGTCCTGAAGGTGGGAGCGGTCGAAGAGACCGGACGCGCGGCCGATGCCGGGGCACGGGAGAGGGTGGAGCGGCACCTCGTCATCTGAACCTCCAGGCTCCGGGAGGCGGATGGGACGAGCGGCCGCAGGACCGAGGGGCGCAGAGCCCCTCAGGAGGGAGCGAGCGACATGCGCGAGAGATGGATGGGTGTGAGGCTGCGAACGCTGGTTGTCCTGGTCGCCGCGCTCGGCGCGGCCATGCTGCCGGGAGGCGCGGCGAACTCGGCAGACCCGAAGCCGATCGTCATTGCCATCCCGGTCGGCCTGAGCGGCGTCAACAGCGTGGTGGCGCCGGCCGTCGTCCAGTCGGCCGAGCTGGCGGCCGAGGAGATCAACGCCAAGGGCGGCGTCCTCGGCCGGAAGATCGAGGTCATGCCCCTCGACGACGAGAGCGGGCCCGCGGGGGCGGTGAAGGCGTTCAACACGGCCATCCGCCAGCACAAGGCCGACGCGATCATCACCATGGAGACGAGCGCGGCCCGGAACGCGGGGGCGCCCATCGCCGAACGGGGGAAGACGCTCTTCATCTACACCTCCTTCTACGAGGGCCGGGCTTGCGGGCCGTACCTCTACATCAACGCCTGGGTCCCCGAGCAGGTGGTGCCGCCCCTCATCAGGTTCATGACCGACGAGAAGAAGGTCAAGAAGTGGTTCGCGCTGGGCAGCGACTACGCCTTCGGGCGCGGGTTGATCGACGCGGCCAAGAAGACCATCAAGGACATGGGCGGGACGATCATCGGCGAGGAGTACCAGCCGCTCCAGCAGACGGACTGGACGGCGATCATCAGCAAGATCCGCGCGGCGAACCCGGACGGCATCATCTACTCGACCTCCGGCGGCGGGCCGAACATCGACTTCATGAAGCAGTTCAAGGCGGCCGGGCTCAAGCTGCCGGTGGGAAGCCTCTCCATCGACGAGCTGACCGCCGAAGCGGGCGGCAACGCCGCCGAGGGTGTCTACTACACGGGCGACTACTTCACGGGCCTCGACAACGCCGAGAACAGGACGTTCCTCGCGGCGATGAGGAAGAAGTTCGGCGCGAACCTGAAGACGCCCAACTCGCTCTCCGAGCCCCAGTACGACGGCGTTTACGCGTACGCCATGGCCGTGACGAAGGCGGGAACGACCGACCTGGAGAAGGTCGCCCCCGTGCTGCCCGGCATCGTCTTCAAGGGGCCGCGGGGACCGGTCCAGATGAACAAGCAGCACCACGCGCCGCTTCCCGTGTACCTGGCCCAGGTGCAGGCCGACGGCAAGACCAAGGTCCTCAAGAGCTTCGGGCTCATCGACCCGGGCAACCAGTGCCCGAACCTGAAGTAGCGGCGGACCGCGGCTAGCGGCGGGACGGAGACGAGGCGGCAGGAGGCCGAGTGCCATGTACACGACCCAGCTCCTCGACGTCGTCACGACGGCGGGCGTGCTGTACATCGTGGCGCTCGGCCTCCTGCTCGTCTACGGCGTCCTCAAGATCATCAACCTCGCCCACGGCGCCTTCCTCGCGGTGGGCGCCTACGCCGCCGTCATCACGACACGGCTCGCCTGGAACCCGTGGACGGCGCTCCCCCTGGCCTTCGTCATCGGCGCCGCCCTCGCGGCGCTGGTGGAGTGGCGCGTGCTCCGCGGCCTCTACGCGCGGCCCCTCGACACGATCCTGGCGAGCTGGGGCCTCAACATCGTCGTCGTGCAGCTCATCACGCTCTACTTCGGGCGCGAGATCCACTTCGCAGAGAGCCCGATCGCCCGGGCGGTGACCGTGGGCGGGGCGACCTACTCCCAGTACCGCCTCGTCCTGCTGCTGCTCGCCCTCGTGCTGGGCGTGGCCGTGTGGCTCGTGATGCAGCGGACGCAGATCGGCACCGTGGCCCGCGCCGTCATCATGAACGAGGAGCTGGCCCAGGCGCTCGGCATCAACACCCGGCTCGTGCGCTTCGTGACCTTCTGCCTGGGGGCGGGCCTGGCCGCCCTCGCCGGCGCCCTGCTCACCCCGCTCGTCAGCGTGCACCCGAACCTTGGGGTCCCCTGGCTCATCAACGCCTTCATGCTGGTCCTGGTGGCCGGTGTGTCGCTCGTGAACCTGGCGCTGGCCGCCCTGATCCTCGGTGGCGCCCAGGTCCTGGTCAGCTCCTATGGGAACCCCGTGCTGGGAAGCCTCACGATCGTGATCCTGGCCGTGATCATCCTCCGCTTCCGGACGATGACGATCTGAGGCGCCCCGATAGGTGCCAGCCCCGCCGGGGCGTAGCCGGCGCGAACCCTCACCTGGTGGAGACAGGTCGTCACGCCATCCTGGCGGCCGCCGCTGTCCGACGTCGAGGCCGCGGTCCCGCGATGTCATGGATCGGGAGCTTGCGCGCTTGCCGGCGAATCGCCCTCCTCGGGAGTCCTCAGCCGCGGTAGCTGGCCGAGGGGCGCTTCATCTCGAAGATGTCGTGGACGTGGGTGTAGAGGTTGCCGGCCAGGCGGCCCACGGGCCGGAGCCGGTGCAGGTCGATACGCCCCGTGGCCGCGTCGTAGAGCCCGTCGCGCACGTGGAAGTGGACGATCTCGCCGATCACGAGGTTGGCCGGCGCGTTCCCGACCGGGATGATCCGGACGAGCCGGCACTCCATGTTGATGGGGGCATCCGCCACGCGCGGGGGTGTGACCTTCACGCTCGGCGCCGCCGTGAGGCCGGCCAGCGCGAACTCGTCCACTTCGGGCGGGTAGTCGCCCGAGGTCAGGTTCATCTGCTCGGCGCGCGCGTCGTCGACGACGTTGACGACGAACTCGCGCGTCGCCTCCACGTTGCGCAGGGTGTCCTTCTTGCTGCGCGCGGCGCCCCGCTCGCCGCGCAGCGAGGACGAGAAGGCGATGGTCGGGGGGTCGTCGGTGATGGCCATGAAGTAGCTGAACGGCGCCAGGTTCCTCACGCCGTCGGCGTCGATGCTCGACACCCAGGCGATGGGCCGCGGCACCACGCAGCCGATGAGAAGCTTGTACACCGCGGTGTGGCCGAACGATTGCGGATCGATCTCCACGGACTCTCCCTTGGGCTGGCCCGGACTATTCATGAACGGCGGCAACGGGGACCGGACGGGTGGCGCGGCGGGCGGGGCGCCCCATGAGGCGAGCCGG
>CAZWXA010000272.1:0-5729 GCA_964637755.1 uncultured bacterium
TGGACGGCGTCATCCCGCGCACGCGGCTCCCCTACGTGCTCGGCCGCGTGAATCAGATCGTCGCCGCGCACGGGCTCCGCGTGGGCAACGTCTTCCACGCGGGGGACGGTAACCTCCACCCGAACATCCTCTACGATCCGCGGAAGCCCGGCGAGGAGTCCCGCGTCATGGCCGCGGGCGCCGAGATCATGAAGGTCTGCGCGGAGGTCGGCGGCTCGATCTCGGGCGAGCACGGCATCGGGCTCGAGAAGGCGGACTTCATGCCCCTCATCTTCAGCCCCGCGGACCTCGACTTCATGCGCCGGCTCAAGGCGGCGTTCAATCCGGCCGGGCTCTGCAACCCGGGCAAGATCTTCCCGACCCGGAAGTCGTGCGTCGAGGTCGGCCCGGTCGCGTACCGGCCGCACGCCATCGAAGAGAAGGGGCTCGCCCAGCGCTTCTAGCGCGGGTGGTCCGAGTGCCTGGTGGCCGACGAGATCCTCGAATCCCTCCGGGGCATCGTGGGCGCCGCCAACCTCCTGACCGGCATCGAGCTCGGGCCCTACGTCCTCGAGGGCCGCACTCCGCTGACCGCGGTGTTCCCGGGCGCGGTCGAGGAAGTGAGCGCGGTGCTGGCGCTCGCCAACGAGGCGGAGGTCGCGGTGACGCCGTGGGGCGGCGGGACGGCCATCGGCGTGGGCGCCCCCCCCGCGCGAGCGGGAATCGTGCTCGGGCTCCGGCGCCTGTCCCGGCTCCTCGAGCACGAGCCGGGTGATCTCACGGCAACGGTCCAGGCCGGAATGACGATCGGCGCGCTGCAGGCAAGGCTCCGGGCGCGCGGCCAGTGGCTCTCGCTCGACCCGCCCGACCCCGAGGCGGCGACCGTCGGCGGCGTGCTCGCGACGAACGCGTCCGGGTCGCGGCGTCACCTCTACGGGACCGCCCGCGATCTGCTGATCGGCGTGACGGTGGTCTGCGCGGACGGGGCGGTTGTCCACGGCGGTGGCAAGGTCGTCAAGAACGTCGCCGGCTATGATCTTCCGAAGCTCTTCCTCGGCGCCTTCGGCACCCTCGGCGTCCTCGTCGAGGCGACCGTCAAGCTCCGCCCGAGACCCGACACGGAAACCCTGGCCGCGACGAGCTTCGACAGCCTGAAGGACTGCGGCCTCGCGGCCCGCGCGGTCATGGCCTCGGATCTGATTCCGACCGCCATCGACCTTCTCGACGGCGAGGCGGCCTCCGTCCTGGGCTTCACCGGCGACCGACCGGCCCTGGTCGTCGGCTTCGACGGCCTGGCCGAGCAGGTCGACTGGCAGCGCGCGGAGCTGGCGCGGCTCCTCGTGGACGCCGGCGGCGACAGCCTTCGCGAGCTGCCGGCGGAGACCTGGAGCACCCTTCCGGTGGCCGCCTCGCTGGGCCTCGGCGAACCCGTGGCGATGATGCGCCTGTCCGTCCTGCCCGCGCGGGTGGCGGAGGTCATCGAGCGCGCGGGCGCGACGGCGCGCGGCCTCGGACTGCGGGCGGCATTGTCCGCGCACGCGGGCGTCGGCGCGATCACCGGGGCCCTCGCGGGCCCGCGCGATGCGGTGGAGCAGGTCGCCGCCACGCTTCGCGACTGGCGGGCGGCCGCGCGTGCCGCGGGCGGCCACGCGACGCTCGAAACGGCGCCGCTCGCCGTGAAGGATCTCGTCAGCGTCTGGGACGAGCCCGGCGCCGCGTTACGCATCATGCAGCGGATCAAGGCGCAGCTCGATCCGAAGGGCATCCTCAATCCCGGCCGTTTCGTGGGGGGCATCTGATGGCTGTCCAGATACTCGCGGAGGCCGCGCCGCGCGCCCACGCCGAGCCGCTCCAGCTCCACGGGCTCTCCGTGGAGGGCGTCAACCAGTGCGTGCACTGCGGGCTCTGCCTCGCCTCCTGCCCGACGTTCTCCGAGCTGGGCACGGAGATGGACTCGCCGCGGGGCAGGATTCTCCTGATCAAATCTCTCGCCGAGAAACGGATCGGCCTGACGGATTCGACCGTCGAGCACCTCTCGCTCTGCCTCGACTGCCGGGCGTGCGAGACCGTCTGTCCGGCGGGCGTCCCGTACGGCCAGCTCATCGAGGCCGCGAAGGCGGAGATCGAGCGGCAGCGCCCCGGGAGCCTCGCGCGCCGCGCGTTTCGCTGGGTGAACTTCGGCCTCCTCCTCTCCCATCCGCGAGTGCTGGCGCTGCTCGCCGCGGGCCTGCGGTTCTACCAGGTCACCGGCCTCCGGCGTCTCGTGCGCGCGAGCGGGCTGCTCCGGCTCCTGCCGGGCACCCTTTCGGCGTGGGAAGCGCTCCTGCCAGACGTGCCGCCCGCGTCCAGTCGGACGGCGCTGCCCGAGCTGATCCTGGCCGAGAGCCCGCGCCGCTCGCGCGTGGCCCTTCTGACGGGCTGTATCCAGCAGGTGGTGTTCGGCGCCGACAACCGCGCGACCGCGTTCGTGCTCGCCCGGAACGGGTACGAGGTCGTGGTGCCGCGCGACCAGGGCTGCTGCGGCGCGCTGCACGCCCACGGCGGTGATCACGCGCGCGCGCAGATTCTCGCCATGCGGACGATCGACACGTTCGAGCGGGCGGGCGCCGGCGCGGTCATCGTGAACACGTCGGGCTGCGGCGCCCACATGAAGGGGTTCGCGTACCTCCTGCGCGACGATCCCGCGTACGCCGAGCGCGCGGCCCGGTTCGCGCGGTCGGTTCGCGACATCTCCGAGTCGCTCGCCCAGGAACCGCTCCGCGGTCCCCTGGCGCCGGTGCCGATGACGGTCACGTACCACGATCCCTGTCACGTGGTGCACGGCCAGAAGATCCGGGTGGAGCCGCGGAAGCTCCTCGCCCAGGTTCCGGGTCTGCGGGTCGTCGACCTCGCGGAGTCGGACTGGTGCTGTGGCTCGGCGGGGATCTACAACCTGACGCAGCCCGAGATGGCGGGCCGGCTGCTCGCGCGCAAGACGGCCCACGTGCTCGCGACCGGCGCCGAGGCGGTCGTGACCGCGAATCCGGGCTGCATCCTGCAGATCGCCCAGGGACTCCGGGAGCGCGGCTCGAGCGTCAAGGTCCTGCACATCGTGGAGGTGCTGAATCGCGCGTATGGAGGGTGAGCCGCGTCTGCCCGAGGCCCCGCCGGCGGGGCCACGTCTGGTTGAGGCCGCGCATGGAGGTTGAGGTGGCGCGGCTGGCGGATCTTCCGCCGGGCACGGGCATGGCGGTCTACGCGGGCGGTCAGGACGTCGCCCTCTTCAACCTGCGCGGCGAGATCGTCGCCATCGGCAACGAGTGCCCGCACCAGTCCGGCTCGCTCGGCGACGGCACGCTCGACGGCGAGATCGTGACGTGCCCGCTCCACGGCTGGGAGTTCGACGCCCGCACCGGCGCCTGCATGACGGTGCCGGGTGAGAACGTCCCGCGGTTTGCCGTGTGCATCGAGGGCGACGCGATCCGGGTCGACCTCGGCGAGCAGCCGGTTGACGAAAAGGGGTCATCCCGGGGTGCCTGATGGAGAGGCATGACGTGGCAGGCACGGATGCGACGCCACTGGAGCACAAGGCCCACGCGCCGAGATCGGTCGCGTGCTTCGTGCTGACGATCTCCGACACGAAGACCCCGGAGACCGACACGAGTGGCGCACTCATCCGTGAGCTGCTCGCCTGGGGCGGGCACACGGTCGCCGGCTCGGCGATCGTCCGGGACGAGCCGGCCGACGTCCAGCGGATCGTCCGCGAGCAGTGCGCGACGCCGGCCGTGCAGGCGGTGATTCTCACCGGCGGGACCGGGATCACGTCGCGGGACTCGACCTTCGAGGCGGTGGAGGCCCTCCTCGACAAGCGCCTGCCCGGCTTCGGCGAGCTGTTCCGGGTGCTCTCCTACCAGGAGATCGGGGCCGCGGCCATGCTCTCGCGCGCCCAGGCGGGGGTCCGCGCGGGTCGCATCGTCGTCTCCCTCCCCGGCTCCCCCAACGCCTGCCGCCTCGCCCTCGAGAAGCTCCTGATCCCCGAGCTCGGCCACCTGGTCGGTGAAGTCAACCGGTAGCGCACGCCGGGCGCGGCCGGTCCTCACCGGCTTCGGGTGCTGCTCGGCCGCATCCGCTCTTCGGCCGCATCCGCGGGGGGCTGAGCCTCGGCTCCCTTGACCCGGCAGGATTGGCGGGCTGAGCCGCCCGGCGCGCGGGTCGGCAGTATACTTGGCCAAACGCTGACAGGAGGGCCCTGATGCGACTGCGCTCCTCATCGCCGACCGTCGCCCGGATCCTGCCCCTCGTCCTCGCGATTGCTCTCGCGCCGCCGGCGCTGGCCGCCGAGCCCGCGCTCTGGACGGAAGAATCCAGCGCCACCGCGGCTCCCGAGCTGTCCCGGTTCAACGACCTGCTGAGTCAGCTCGCGGAGCGGGTGAAGCCGGCGCTCGTCCAGGTGCGCATGGGGCGGAGCCCGGGGTCGGCGGGATCGAGCGACAAGCCCGATCCGCCGAGCGAGGCGCGCCGCGGCACCGGCTCGGGATTCTTCATCCACGAGAGCGGGATCCTCGTGACGAACGCCCACGTCGTCGACGGCTACGACGTGGTCCAGGTCCGGCTGGCGAGCGGCAGGCGCCTGACCGGCAAGGTCATCGGGAAGGACGGCCGGGTCGATCTCGCCGTCGTGAAGGTCGAGGGCGCGACCGACGTCCCGGTCCTGCCGCTCGGTGACTCGAATCGCCTGCGCGTCGGCGAGTTCGTGCTGGCTCTGGGCCACCCGTTCGGGCTCGAGCAGACGGTGTCGTTCGGCATCGTGAGCCGCAAGGGCGCTCCGCTGTCGGTCGCCGCGCCCGGGTTCGACTTCATCCAGACCGATGCCGCCATCAACCCGGGGAACTCTGGCGGCCCGCTGGTCAACATGGCGGGCGAGGTCGTCGGCGTGAACAGCATGGCCGCGCGGAACGGCTCGATCGGGTTCGCGATCCCGTCGAACCTGGTGAAGCTCCTCGTGCCCCAGCTCGTCTTGCGGGGCAAGATCGAGTGGGGGTATCTCGGGGTCAGCATCGGGGAGGTCAGCGACGAGGAGGCGGACAAGCTCAAGCTCCCCGAGGTGCGTGGCGTCATCATCCGTGACGTCGTGCCCGGCCACGCGGCCGCGCTGGGGGGCTTGCGGCCGAACGACGTGGTCGTGTCCGTCGACGGCACCCCGACGGACGGTCCCCAGGACCTGCAGCGGGCGGTGGCGACCGCCCCCGTCGGCGCGCTGATCCACGTCGGCATCTACCGCGACGGCAAGCCCGAGCAGGTCGAGGTGACGGTGGGCCTCTACCGGGACAACCCGCTCGAGCGCTGAGCGCTCACGCCTGGGTCATCCCTTCGTGGAGGTCGTCGGGACGAAGGCGGAGCGTACGTCGCGTCCACCCTGACGAGGTGGCCGTCACCGGCTCTTGGCCCGACCCGGCAAGCGCCGGGGAGCTGATCAGCCGCCGGGACGCTGGGCCGGGGCCGCGCCGGCCGGAACGGCTTCGCCGTGGCCGTTCGGGCTGATCTCGCAGGCGGCAGCGCCGCCCTCCGCGTGGATCGACAGGTCCTTGATCGTCGGGTTCGTGCCGCAGAGCGGGCAGTTCGGATCCCGCCGCAGCCGTACCTCGCGGAAGCGCATGCCGAGCGCGTCATAGGTCAGAAGCCGGCCGACGAGGGGCTCGCCGATGCCCAGCAGCTGCTTGACGGCTTCGGTCGCCTGCACCAGCCCGATCACTCCTGGGAGCACGCCCAGG
>CAZWXA010000273.1:0-5403 GCA_964637755.1 uncultured bacterium
CGGGGCCACACTGGGGAACGATGTTCGGCCAGGCCTCGCATCGATTCCAGCAGGCTCGGCAGTGCTGAAGGTCCGCCAGGGTCGTGCACGTGCCGCCGCATACCAGGGACCCCGCGGCACAGGTGCAGAAACCGTAGACGCACGAGGCATCCGGTGGGCACTTGTGGCCGCAGACCCCGCAGTGCTCCGGGTCGGTCATCGTGTCGCTGACCTCCAAGTTCTGCAGGTCCGTGACCTGGCCGGCGACGACCCGGACGCCGGAGATGGTGGCCCGAGGCTGATCCCGGGTCTCGACCGTCAGGTCAAACGTCCCGGCGGGAACACCACTCAGCTCGAAAACGCCCGAGGGCCCGGTGCTGGTCGACTCGGAGCGAGCCTTGATCGACACGCGCGCGCCCGCCACAACCCTGGAGCAGGAAGCGAGTCGCCCCCGGATCGCACCCGTCGCCGCGTCAGATCCGCCACGGCCCGAGTCGGCCGCGGTCGCGGCGGCAGGGCACGTCAGGGCAATCACCCCGGCGGCGACGGCAGCGAGCGCCACTGCGCGCCAGACCGCGCCCGTCACACCTGTCCTCCGCGGTGGTCCCGGACGCGACGCGACGACGATGGACATCGTTGGCCTCCGGCAGCCCCGCGGGTCGATGTGCTCATGGACGCTCTCCTCTCGGTGCTTCGCAACAGCGGGGTCCAGCGAGGTCTGCTCGGGAAGAGGACTCGCGCCGGGGGTTGATCCGGGTGATCGGCAGCCTCTCGCACGCGGTGGGGTTGGACGCTGGCACCGTTCGGAATCGTGCGTGGCGATTCAGGAGCGATCGACTCCCGGGGGCATGCTGAGCGGGGGGTGGCCGGAGAGCGCTGGCCCTCCGGCCACCCGGTGATCGGTCGGGTCTACGCGTTGCGCCTGGCGATGAAGCCGTGCGCGAGGTTGTCCCGCAGGTCGTCCAACTTGCCTGCGAGCCGGTATTCCTCCTTGATCTGCGCGAACTTGTCCTCCGTGAGCCGCGGGTTGTCGGCGCGCAGGTTGATGTTGTACAGGCGCGCGGAGTTCAGCCCGAAGATCTGGCTCTTCACCGCGCCGCTGGCCGCTCCGAGCGGGGCGAAACCGTGCTTCTTCCGCATGTCCTCGGGGATCTCGAGCCGGCGCATCGCCTCGATCTGCCACTGCGGCGACCCGTAGAGGACCGAGTCCGTACCCCAGACCACGTTGGTGGGGCCAAGGCCCTTGATCCAGGTGCCGAGGAGCGCCGCGGCGAAGCGCGGGTTGGCCGTGCAGGAGTTCGCGAAGCTCGTGCCCATCTCCGCGTAGACGTTGCTGACGCCGTGCTCGCCCGCGATGCGCGCGAGATCGCTCGCCCACTTGATCTCGCCGGTCTGCTCGAACTCGGCGAGCACCGTGTCGGGCGACTCCATGAAGGCCCGCAGGCCGCCGTGGTAGATGATGAAGTTGAGCTGCGGCCAGTCCTTCGCGGCCTTGGCGATGTCCCACGGGGTGTTGTACTTCCACACGCCCGCCCAGCTCTCCTCGTAGTCCAGCGGCATGAGCCCCTTGTGGATGCACATGTTCCGGATACCCGCCTTGACCGCCTTCTCGTAGAACGGGTACACGAGCTTCTCGTCGTCGAGCCGCCACGGGTACTTCGTCTTGGCCGTGAGCGGGTCGCCGATCGTGTAGAGCTTCCAGCTGTCGGGGTGCAGCTTGTCGATCGCGTAGTCGACCTTGTCCATCCAGCCCGCCTGGGCGGGCGTCGCCAGGGAGTGGGCGAGCATTCGCGTGCTCCCGCCACCCACCCGGTTGACCATGTCGGCCGCCTCGCGGATCTGATCGTTCTGGAGGAACTCCCAGGAGTGGTCGTCGAACGGGGCGCCGCTCAACAGCGCGATCGACGTGTCGCTGTTGAGGAAGATCTGCCTGACGTAGTTCTCGAACTTGTAGATGTAGAGGTCGCTGACGTGCCCGACCAGCGAAGGATTCCAGTGTTGCGAGGCAAAGGCAGCCAATCCCAGGATGCCTGTCTGCGTGTACCCGTCGTGCACGAAGTGGGTCTGCACGTCCATGATGAACTGGCTCTTCATGGCGTCGGCGCGCGCCTGCGCCATGGCGGGGTCGGCCGCCTCGGCCTCACTGACGTCGAAGACGTTGCCGAACACCTTGTTCATCGCCAGGAAGGCGGCGGCCATCCCGCTCGCCGTCTGCAGGAACCGGCGCCGATCCAGCCCTTGCCGGGCACCGTGCGTGTCAGCGAGCTCCTTGATGCGGGCCTCCACCTCTCGCTGCTGCGGGGTCTGCGGCAAGGGATTGAATTCCCCGTTCGAGACGATCTGGGTCGGGACAGGAGACGCGAAGGCGGATTCCGCCGGGTCGAGCTCTGCGAGCTCGCGTGGACTCAGGTAGATGCCCATTGGTGTTCTCCTCTTTCCTGCGATGTGAATGGCAACGCCGGACCGCGACCTCGCTGCCGCCGAAGAGGGCGGTTCTGCCCCCCGTGACGTTCAACTCTCGGGGAGGGGACCGCGACGTCCCCAGTCGAAGGGCCCCGCTCTGGATTGGTACCACCGTCGACATAGATCAGACGGCCTAGTGCGTCCGTTTAGCACGCCGCCGAGGATCTGTCAAGGGCGAAATCGGCGTGTCCACGGCCCGGTCGAGCCGCGGTCCCCCGCGCGATGATCGCACCCCGGGCGCCGGGACGTGGCCGGCGCCAGCGCCACCGTGCGGGGATGGTCGGGTCAGGCGTAGCTGTCGAGGTCGAGCAGGGCGGCTTCGGCGGCGCGTACAATCGCAGCCTCGCCGATGCCCATCTTCCGGTACAGGTCCGCTCGGCTGCCGCTCTCTCCGAACTGGTCGACGCCGAGGGCGATGGCGCGGCCGCCGAGGGCGCCGCCGATGAAGGCGAGGGCGTGGGAGTGGGCGTCGGCGACCGTGACGACCGGCGCCCGCCGCTCTCGGAAGTCGAGCAGGCGCTCGAGCGCCGACTCTCCTCCCGCTTCGCCCGCCTGCTGCGCGCGGCGCGCGGTCGCCAGCGACCGGTAGAGCCGGCCGGGGGCGCTCACGGCGAAGACGTTGGCCAGGATGCCGCGGGCCAGGAGCGCCTCGCTCGCCGCCATCGCCTCGGGCACGATGGCGCCCATCGCGAACACGTTGACCACGTTCTCCTCGGGCTCGTACACCGGTTCGGCGCTCCGGTCCACGATGCGGTACCCGCCCGAGAGCACGCGTTCCCGGAGCCCGGGCAGGTCCGAGGGGAACAGGCGCTGGTCGATCGGGACAGTGGACAGGCGGAGGTAGACGCCGAGACCGGGCCCGGGCCCGCGGAGGGTGTCGAACGCATCGAGCAGGATCCACTCGAGCTCCCTGGCGAAGGTCGGCTCGAAGTAGTCGATCCCCGGCGTCTCGATCCCGATCGACGCCGTGATCGACGACTGGTGGGCCCCGCCCTCGGGCGCCAGGCTGACGCCGGAGGGCGTTGCCACGAGGATGAACCGGGCGCCCGAGTAGACGGCGTAGATGAAGGCGTCCAGGCCCCGGCAGACGAACGGATCGTAGAGCGTCCCGAGCGGCAGGAGCCGCTGCCCCTCCTGATCCCCGGCGAGGCCGAGGGCCGCCAGCAGCAGGAAAAGATTGTTCTCCGAGATCCCGAGCTCGATGTGCTGGCCCGTCGGCGACTCCCGCCACTGGATCGGGCGGGCGATCTTCTCCGCCGCGAAGTAGTCGATCATCGCCTGTTGCGAGTAGACGCCGCGGCGATTGATCCAGCCGCCGAGGTGCGTCGACGTGGCGACGTCGGGCGACGCCGTCACCAGGTACTGGGCGATCGGGAGCCGGCTCACGGCCGACAGCACCCGCGAGAAGGCCTCCTGCGTTGCGAGCCTGCCGGCGTACGTCTCGTCCAGGAGGCGCGGGGGCTCGGGCAGCCAGACCGAGGGCGGGGAGGACGCGGCACCGCCGTCGCGGTGCAGGAGGCGCCACTCCGGGGTGTCTTCCTCGAAGTCCGCCCACTCGGCACCGGCCCGAATGCCCCCGGCATCGCGAAGGGCGTCGATCTGCGCCTGCGTGAGCAGCATCGAGTGGTTGAGCGGGTCTCCCTCGAACGGCAGGCCCCGCCCCTTGATCGTGTAGGCGACGATCACCACCGGGCTCTCCTGATGCGCCTCGGCCTCCTCGAACGCCTCGAGGAGCGCTGTCAGGTCGTGCCCGCCGAGGTTGGCCAGGAGCCCATGCACCTGGTCGTCGGCATAGCTCCCGAGCATGGCCTCGAGGAGCGGGTCGGTCCGGCCGCCCGGCAGCGCGACGAGCCGCTTCCGGGTCTCCGCGCCGGAGAGGCGCAGGAGGCTCTGGTACTCGGCGTTTGGCATGTCGTCGATGCGGCGCCGGAGGCGCTCCCCGTGGGGCCGCGCGAACGCCTCCTTCAGCCGGCTGCCGTACTTGAGGTTGATGACGCGCCAGCTGTTGGCCGTGAACATCTCGCGGATCCGCTGCGCCTTGCCGTCGGGCACCACGCGGTCCAGGCTCTGCCGGTTGAGGTCGACGATCCACACGACGTTGCTGAGCCGGCGCGTGTATTCCTCCGCCACCGCCTCCCAGATGTTGCCCTCGTCGAGCTCGGCATCGCCCACGAGGGCGATGTACCGGAAGCCGCCCGGCGCGCCGAAGTGGTCCATGAGGTACTGGCGCACGAGGCCGCCGAAGGTGGCCGCCACCGCGCCGAGCCCGACCGAGCCGGTCGAGAAGTCGACCCCGTCGGGATCCTTCGTCCGGCTCGGGTAGGCCTGCAGGCCCCCGAACGCGCGGAAGCGCAGGAGTGCCTCGCGCGGAACCCGGCCCCGCAGGTACTGGAGGGCGTGGAAGACCGGCGACGCGTGCGGCTTGACGGCGATCCGGTCGCCCGGACGGAGACACATGCCGTAGAGCGCCGTCATGATGCTCACGACCGAGGCCGAGCTGGCCTGGTGCCCGCCCACCTTCAGGCCGTCGGCGTTCGGCCGGATGTGGTTGGCATGGTGGATCATGTAGGTCGAGAGCCAGAGCACACGCTGCTCGATGCGCTCGAGCGTGCGGACGTCGTCGGGAGTCCAGCGCCCGTCTGACATGTCGGGATCCTACAGGTAGCGCGTCGGCCACATGACGGTGCGCCACATGTTCACGATGACCAGGCGATCCAGCTCCTGGCTCAGCGCGTGCTCGGCTTCTTCCGCCCGCTCGAGTGTCGTCATGCTCGGATCATCGTTCTCCCGGCCGCTGACGTCAAGCTCCGGAGGCGGTCCGCGCGGCGAGGCCCGGGGCCCTCGCCGAGCAAGGTCGAGCCGAGGACCGGGCGCGCGGCGGCGGGGGCGCCGAGGGTGCGAACCGGCGGGGGCGCTATACTGACCCCGGCATGGCCTACAACGCGTGGTTCCAGTGCATCA
>CAZWXA010000273.1:5413-5674 GCA_964637755.1 uncultured bacterium
CGGCCACTTCGACCTCCGCGAGGTCATCTACCGGTGCCCGACCTGCGCGGACCTGCTCGAGGTCCAGCACGACATGGAGGCCCTGCGGTCCCGCTCGGCGGCGGCGTGGATCGAGCTCTTCGAGGACCGGTACCGGCGTAACGTCTACCCGTACGGCTCCGGCGTCTGGGGCAAGAAGGAGTGGGTGGTGCCCTTCATCGACAACCAGAACATCGTGTCGATGTACGAGGGCAGCTCGAACCTCCTCTGGGCCGACCGTTA
>CAZWXA010000274.1:0-5586 GCA_964637755.1 uncultured bacterium
GCCGAAGCAGCATTTCAACAGCCTGTGTCATGACCGAGGGCGGCCCGCGTCACCGTCTTGCCGTGCTTGCGCGTGGCCGCGACCACGCGGGCGCTCCTCCAGCACCCGGCGCTGCGCGGAGTGACCGGCACGCATCAAATGGGACACGCAAGCGGCCGCAGTCCTCGTTGTCGGAGGGCAGTGAGCCGGGTATCATCATCAGAAACCCGCTACGGTAGAAACCCGCTACGGTTTGGGTAGGTCCTGATTTCCAGGCCCATCCCGGCCGCGTTTGACGACGTGGCGGAGACCGAGAAGGTGGGCGATCTGACCCTGCGGGGGTTCCTGAAGCCCGTGCCCGCCTTCAACGTCGTGGGGCCCAGGCGTGGAGCGGCGGAGGCGTCGCCGCAAGGCGCGTGACCCCACGGTGATCAGATGAGAACCGAGGCGAGCGTTCTCCTGGCCGTGAACGGCACGCTGATGCGCGGGCTCGAGCTGAACGGTAACCTGGTCGCCGTCGGCGCGACCTTTGCCCGGGAGACCCAAACGGCGGCGGCCTACCGCCTCTGGTCGATCGACGACCGGCATCCCGCGATGCTCCGCGTGGCGTCGGGAGGGGCGGCCATCCAGGTGGAAGTGTGGTCGGTCCCGGCGGCCGGCCTGGCGGCGATTCTCCTGCAGGAGCCGCCGGGGCTCTGCATCGGGAAGGTCCGGCTCGCGGACGGCCAGGAAACCCTCGGTGTCCTCGGCGAGCCGGCGCTCTGCGAAGGTATGCGCGAGATCACGCCCTACGGGGGCTGGCGCGCCTACGTTGCCGCGCGGGCATCCTCGACGCGAGCACCCATTGCCTGACCTCGGGCCTGCGTCACGGGAGCACTCCCGGCCCGGCGGGTCAGCCAGAGGCGCGGGCAGCGGTCGGACTGGTCAGAGAGAGCTTCCCGATCGGGCTGGCCGGCAGAGCCCTCTCGCTGCGGTGCGGTAGGACGGCCCTGTCATTTCCGTACCGGCATACAGCCAGACGCCGGCGCCGATTCCGGTGAAGACCCGGTCATTCCGACGGGGGGCGAGGACCTCGCGGAAAGGTGCCGGTGCCGCGGGGCACCCCGTAGTACTCGGCGGCGGAGGGATCATCCGCCCGTGGTGGCCTCGGCTGGAGCCGGCCCAGATCGTCGACGGTCATCTCCCGGCAGTCGCCCAGGTCCACGGTCGTGTGGTACAGACGCGCGACGTCCAGGTAGGCGCGCTGCGCGGCGTCGCAGGCCGCGCGGGTGGCCGTGGGCACCCAGCCGCTGTCGACAGGGTCGGAGCCGAACTGGGCCGACACGCGAAAGACCCAGATGAGCATGGCTGCGCTCCCGCAGCTCCTGAGTAGGGTCATGACCGGTAATTATGCGCTCGACGCGATCGCCGATCCAGAGCGAAAAGCGTGGCTCGCGTCGGTGGCGGGAGGCCCGCGAAGCGACTCGTCTGGATCATCGGGGCCGGAATCTCGTCGGGTCCGGGTGTGCCGTGTCGAGCATCTCGCCGCCGCGGCGACCGCGACATCAGGTAAACCGGCATTCGCGAGTGTCACGGCGCCGAGCCGCTCTTCCCGGCATCCTCCGGGCCAGCCTGAGGCCAGCGGACCAGCCACTCCGCTTCGCTCGAAGAAGAGGTAGGCGACCTCGGCGCGGCGCGGCCGGCCGTCTCGATCAGGATCCGTCCGGGCGGCCCCGCCACGAGCGCATCGAGGGTGCCCCACGCGGCGCGTCCGGCCTCGGGGTCGATGGTCGGTATCCCGCTGACGCGCCCCACCCCGACCTCGCCGATGAGAATCCCGATCTTCGCCAGGAAGCCGCTGCCGTCGCCACGCCTGGCGGACCACTCGGCGGCGTTCTGGATCGCGACCGCGGCGAGCACGGCGCGCCGGGGCGCGTCCTCGACCGGGTCGAGCCCGAACGCGGCGAGGATGTCCGTCTCCGTCGTCTGCTCGATGCGACCGCCGAAGCTCTGCACCTTGTCGACCAGGGTCCTGATCTGACGATTGGAGTCGAGACACCCTGTGCCCCCAAGGGGACACACGAGGATCACCCGGAGCAGCGCGAGCCGTCGAGCTTGCCAGCGCGGCTCGGCCGAGTCCGGCGCCACGGTCAGAGCGCCTGCCGGCGCGCCGGAACCGGCGTCGGCGGATGCCGGCGGACGCCGGTTGACGCCACCAGGTCTCGCGGCGCTGGCAGCCTGGAGGTCGAGCTGCTCCATCCAGTAGCGCAGCTTGTTGCGCGAGACTCCCAGGCGCGCCGCCGCGCGCGAGATGTTCCAGGCGGTCTGCTCGAGCGCTCCGCGGACGGCTTCGCTGTCGGAGATCCGTCCGGCGCCGCGGGGGGCGGGCGCACCGTCGGGGGGCTCGGGCTCGGAGGCTCTCGGCGGCGGGCGCCGTGGCAGGTTCAGCATGTCGGCCGTCACGAACTGCGAGTCCGACAGGAGGACGACGCGCTCGATCACGTTGGAGAGCTCGCGGACGTTGCCCGGCCACGGGTATGCCAGGAGCGCCTCGCGCGTGTCGGGGCCGCGGCGCTTCGGCGGCATCGCGTAGTCGGCGCAGGCGCTAGCGAGGAAGTGCTCGGCGAGCAGGCAGACGTCGTCTCCGCGCTCGCGGAGCGGCGGCAGCTCGAGCGTGAGGACGGCCAGGCGGTGATAGAGATCCTCACGGAAGCGCCGGGCCCGCGTCGCGGCTCTCAGGTCCTCGTTGGTCGCGCTGATGATCCACACGTCCACCGGGTCGCTGCGGGTGCTCCCGAGCCGCCGCACCGAGCGTTCCTCGATCACCTTGAGCAGCTTGGCCTGGATCGACTCGGGCAGGAGCCCGACCTCGTCGAGGAAGATCGTGCCGCGATCGGCGGTGGCAAAGAGGCCGGGCTTGCTCTGGCGGGCGTCCGTGAAGGCCCCGCGCTCGAAGCCGAAGAGCTCCGCCTCGAGCAGCGTCTCGGGAATGGCGGCGCAGTTGATGTCCACGAGCGGTCCGCCACTGCGCGGGCTGGCCTGCTGGATCATCCGGGCGAGGAGGCCCTTGCCGGTGCCGGTCTCGCCTTCGAGGAGAATGGGTGGGAGGCGGCGCGCCTCGGTCTGGCGGGACACCAGCCGCTCGACGCTCCTCCGGACCGCGACGATTCCTGGACTCTCCCCGAGCAGCCCCACGAGGGGACGCGACGCTTGCATCGGCCCCATCATCTCGCCATTCACCGGTTCCGTCGAGAGCGTCTCCTGGCGCTCCGCCCGACATGCGGCGCACGAGAATCGAAGGGGCCCGTGTGGGGCATCGTGTCGGCGGATGGTCGCGGCCTCCACGACGCGGTTTGCCGTGAACGCCATCGCGGATCCGCCCCCTACCGGCGTGGCCCGCCCCGGCATGTTTCTCGCGCCCCGGGCGAGGCCGCTCGGCCTTGACGGGACGTAGCGCCGGGAATGCGAGCCGGAAAAGAGAGAGCGGGGCGGCGATGGCCGCCCCGCTCGCGGCTGCAGGACGTCGGCGGGCGCTCAGCTATGCCCGCTCGAGCTGGACCGGCGTCCGACTCTCCTCGGGGCGGGCCGGGGGCTGGATGCCCTTGAAGTCCGGCTTGCCCTGGGCAATGTCGATGCGCGTGGGCGCCTCGGGGCGAGCCGGGGGCTGGACGCCCTTGAAGTCCGGCTTGCCCTGCACCACGTCCAGCCGCGTGGGTTCAACCGGCCCGAACGGCGAGATGCACTCTGGCCGTACAGGCGGCTGGGGCTCGTCCATCGGCCGGGCGTGTACGGTCCCGACGGGTCCGAACAGACCCAGGACCAGGGTCAGCACTCCGAGTGTCGCGACTCGCTTCATCATCGCTCGTCCTCCTTCTGCTGTGCGTCACCGGTTACAGGTAGTTCCCCCGGCGCGGGGCCGGGGCGTTTCGCGCCCGCCATCTTCCGCCGACCGATCAGCACGTGAACTTCGGTTGGATCCGCGCGGGCGCGCCGTCGTAGTCACTCTTGGCGGGGAGCCCGAAGTCCCCGTCCGCGCAGGGCCGCGACTCCAGGTCCGAGGTTGTCGCGGCGAGGTCCGGCATCACGATCAGGAAGCCGAAGAGCGTGACGGTCAGGCTCGTGATGACGGCCAGCCAGATGAGGACGACGAAGATGACGAGCGGCAACCGCGCTTCCATCTGACCGTCGCTGTCGGGGAGCGGCCGTTCGTCGCCGCGTCCGAGGCCCGACACCTGCCGGAGCGCCTTCCCCGTCCACACCGGGCGACCGCCCTTCGTGGTCGGCTGCGGCAGCTCCCTGCCGGCCGCGACGCTCAGTCTCATCTGCGCCTCCTTCATCCGCTTCGCCTGCGCTCGACCCACCGCAGAGCTCGCACTCCACTGATCTGCAACGACGATGCCCCGCGGGGGATCAGTCAAAGCAGGCAGTTAGAGGATGTCCGCCGGTCGGTCGTGGCGGTGGTGGTGGTGGAATCGGGCCGCCGAATCCCTCCGCGGGCACGGCCAGAGCGATCCGCAGCGGGTTCGCCGGGAAACCGGCGAGCCCTGGTGACTCGCCGCGCGCCCTCGGGGCCTGCGCGGACGCTACGCGCCGGTCAGAACGGTCAGGAGCGGCTCCGAGGTGGAGACCCACCCGAAGATCCCGCCCTGGGCCGTGATCATGCGGATGGCCGCGGACTGGAAGTCCGGGAAGTAGGACGCGACACAGTCCTCGAGGACGAGGCACTCGTAGCCGCGGTCGTTCGCCTCGCGGACGGTCGTGTGGACACAGACCTCCGTGGTCACGCCGGTCACGACGAGGCTCTGGATGCTCCGATCCCTCAGCACCAGATCGAGGTCGGTCGCGTAGAACGCGCCCTTCCCGGGCTTGTCGATGACGGGCTCGTCCGGCCGGGGCGTGAGCTCGTCGATGATCTCGTGGCCGCGCTCGCCCCGCACGAGCACGCGGCCCATCGGCCCCGGGTCACCGATGCCGACTCCGAGGCGCCCTCGTGCCCGCTTGGACGGCGGGCAATCCGAGAGATCGCGGCGGTGGCCCTCGCGCGTGTGGATGATGCAGAGGCGTTTCCCTCGAAACGCCTCGAGCACCCGGCGGGTGGGCGCCACCGCGCGGCGGAGGGGTGTGACGTCGTTGCCGAGCATCTCGCCGAACCCGCCCGGGTCGACGAAGTCGCGCTGCATGTCGATCACCAGCAGCGCGGTGCGCGCCGGATCGAACGTGAACTCGTAGGGCTCGGCCGCGACAGTCAGGCGTGGGCTCACGGACACCTCCTGGACGTCATCACCGGCTGCTCGATCACCGGCCGCTCGCCGATCGCGGGCGGCTCGTCACGACTCGAGTCGGCCCAGCCCTGCGGACAGGCTGATGCCGGCCACCGCGGAGAGGAGTGGGGGACTCAGCCGGAGCGCACGACGGTGCCGGCGTCGCCCGCCAGCCCCGCGAGGGCGTCCTCGAGCGCGCAGATCGTCGCCTGGCGGCCGCCGTCGCGGACGAAGCGGTAGGCCGCGCGCACCTTCGGTCCCATGCTGCCCGCCGAGAACGGCTCGCGCACCAGGTGGTCTTCCAGCTCGTCGAGCGTCACGTGGCGGAGGAAGCGCTGGGTCGGCTTGCCGAAATCGACCGCCACAC
>CAZWXA010000275.1:0-5583 GCA_964637755.1 uncultured bacterium
CGCGCGAACTCCTGGACCCGCTTCCGATCGATCGGCTGCTCCATGGACTTCTCCCTCCAGACCTCGGCCGTGGCCCCGCGGGTGGTGCCGGAACTATGCGAGGAGCGGACCGGCACTGTCAATGAGGTACGAGTTGACGGGGATCATCTCGTATACTCGCGCGCGCATGGAGCAGACCCGTGCCTCGGGGGAAGAGGGGAGAATCCGCTGCATGAATTCCTCGCCGATGTTCGCACGGGCCACAACCTCATCGCGACGGTATTCGTGGAATGCCACGCGATGTACCGCACCGGCGGACCGGAGGAGCTCCGGCCGGTGGGCGAAGTCGAGTTCGTCGCCGGCATGGCGGCGATGAGCGACAGTGGCCAGTATGGCCCGACCCGCGTCGCCGCCGGCATCGTGGGCTTCGCGGATCTCACGCTCGGCGATCGGGTCGAGCCGGTGCTGGAGGCGCTCATCCGGGCCGGCGGCGGCCGCTTCCGCGGCGTGCGCCACGCGGCGGCCTGGGACGCGAGCGAGGTGATCGGCAACAGCCGCACGGCCACGGGGCTCCACCTGATGATGCAGCCGGACTTCCGGTCGGGCGTCGGCCGTCTGACCTCGCTCGGCCTGTCCCTCGATGCGTGGGCGTTTCATCCACAGCTCGCCGACGTCATCGACCTGGCGCGGGCCTTCCCGGGCGCGAACATCATCATGGGCCATGTGGGGGCGCCGCTCGGCTACGGCCCCTATGCCGGCAGGCGCGAGGAAGTGTTCGCGTCCTGGAAGGCCGGGGTCACCGAGCTGGCCAGGTGCCACAACGTGGTCATGAAGCTCGGCGGGATGATGATGCGGCTCGCCGCGTACGACTACCGCACGCAGCCGGCGCCGCCGTCCTCGGCCGAGCTGGCGGCACTCTGGCGCCCCTACATCGAGACATGCGTCGAGCAGTTCGGGCCGGACCGCTGCATGTTCGAGAGCAATTTCCCGGTGGAGAAGATGGGGATCGGCTGGGCGGCGTTGTGGAATGCGTTCAAGCGCATCGCGGCCGGCGCGTCCACCGAGGAGAGGCGTGCGTTGTTCAGCGGCACGGCACGACGGGTCTATCGACTGGACTGATCGTCCACCACAGGCCGGTCAAGGATCGTGTCCGTCACGACCCGCACCGCCGTGCGCCTTGCCATGTTCCGAGGGCTCGTGTATGGTTCCCGCGCGCCTGTCACCTGTCCGGAAGGCCTGACCCGAGCAGGGGAGAACCCCTGAGGAGGGGGACGCGATGGCCGACCTCGTTCCCGCACCGAGCCCCAAGAGCACCGTGAGCCGCCGGTTCGTCCTGAAGACGCTGGGCATGGCCGGCGCGAGCGCCGGGGTGGCGCCGGCCCTGTTGAAGTCGCGCGCCGCTGCCCAGGAGTTCCGGCTCCAGGCCAGCGATCCCAACGCTCGCCCCGGCGGCACGCTGCGCTTCGGCGTCCACAACGCGCCGGCCCACTTCGACGTCCACCAGTCGGGCACGGTGGCCAACATCGGGTCCCAGAGCCCCATGTACGACACCCTCATCCGTCGCGATCCCCGGGACGGCCAGACGATCATCCCGGATCTGGCCCACAAGTGGGAGATCTCGGCCGACGGGAAGCGCTACGTCTTCCACCTGCGGAAGGGCGTGAAGTTCCACGACGGCGCGGACCTCACCGCCGAGGACGTCAAGGCAACCTACCAGCGCATCGCCTCGCCCCCGAAGGGCGTGGTCATCCCGCGCACCCCGCTGTTCTCGGCGGTGAGCGAGATCACTGTGCTGGATCCCCACCGCATCGAGTTCAAGCTGTCGGAGCCGCGCCCGCGCGCCTTCATGCTGGGCGCCTTCGCCAGCGGCTGGAACATCATCGTCCGCAAGAAGACGCTCGACGACAACGGCGGCAACCTGCGCCAGGTGATGGCCTACCCCGGCACCGGCCCCTTCCGCCATGTGTCCAGGAAGGACAAGGAAGTCTGGATCATGGAGAAGAACCCCGGCTACTGGAACAAGGGGCTGCCCTACCTCGACCGGCTCGAGGTCTACCACATGCCGCCGTTCTCCGCCGAGCTCGGCGCGTCCTTCCTCGCCGGCAAGCTCGACTACGCGCGCCTCCTGGACCCGGTGAGCTGGCGCAAGGCCAAGGAGATGCCGGGCGCCAGCGCCGCGGCCTTCAACCAGAGCGTGATCCAGGCGTACTGGATCAACATGAAGAAGAAGCCGCTGGGCGATCCCAAGGTCCGGCGGGCCCTCCACCTCGCCATGGACCGGCACGTGCTGGTGGATGTGGTCAAGGACACGGCGCCCATGCAGGTGGGCGGATTCGTGTACCCGTTCGCCGACTACGCGACGCCGCGGGCCGAGCTGGAGAAGCGGCTGGGCTACCAGAAGGACCCCAAGGTCGCCATCCAGGAGGCGCGAAAGCTCATGCAGGAGGCGGGCTACGGCGGGGGCCTCCGCAACCTCGACTTCGTGGTCCGCGAGGCGAACACCTTCAAGCTCTGGGCCGTCGCCATCCAGGCCATGCTGAAGGAGCACCTGAACGTCGAGTGCAACCTCCGCGTGGTGCAGATCTCCCAGTGGTTTGACGAGGTGGGGGCGGGGAACTTCGACCTGGGCATCGGCGCCATCGTCTCGACCCTGATGGACCCGTCGGACTACTTCAGCGCCTGGTACGGCAAGGACGGCCCGCAGAACTACTCGGGCTGGACCAATCCGGCCTTCCACGACCTGACCAGGCAGATCGACCGCGAGCTGGACGAGAGCCGGCGCAAGGCGATGATCCGAAAGGCCGAGGGCATGCTCGAGCAGGACCCCCCGCTGATCCCGGTGGCCTACGAGCAGATCTACGACGCCTGGTACAACCGCGTGCGGGGCCAGAACCCGGCCAGGTTCTTCGGGATCTACGACGTCGTCCGCTGGGACACGGTCTGGATGGCGCAGGGCTAGAGGCTCGATCCGGGCGCGTGCAGAAGTACCTGCTCCGCCGGGCTGTCTTCGCCCTCGGCACCTTGATCGGGGTCTCCCTGATCATCTTCGTCGTGCTGCGTATCCTGCCGGGCGATCCGCTGGTGGCCTTGCTTGGCGTGGAAGGCCACGCCAAGCTGCCCCCGGCGGACCGCGCGCGCATCATGCAGGACCTCGGGCTCAGCGACCCGCTGCCGATCCAGTACGCGCGCTGGCTCGGCGACATCGCCAGAGGCCAGCTCGGCAAGTCCTTCTTTCGCGGCGACACGGTGCGCGACCTCATCCTGCATCGCGGGCCGCTCTCCGCCGAGATCGGGATCCTCGCGCTCGTCATCTCCTGGCTGGTGGGGCTGCCGGTGGGCGTGGTCAGCGCGGTCCGCCCCAACGGCCTCGCCGACGCCGTCGCCCGCTCCCTCTCGATCCTGTTCATCGCCGTCCCCGGCTTCTGGCTCAGCATGCTCATCGTGCTGGCCCTGCTCTTCTGGTTCGGCTACAAGACCCCTATCCTCATCGTCCACCTGTGGGAGGATCCCTGGCAGAACTTCCAGCTCGTCATCGGCCCCGCCGTCGTGCTCGGGCTCGCCCAGGGCGCCTACATCGCGCGCATGTCCCGCTCGTGCCTGCTCGAGGTGATCGGCGAGGACTATGTCCGGACGGCGCGCGCCAAGGGCGCCGTGGAGTGGGCCGTGGTCCTGCGCCACGCGCTGCCGAATGCTCTCCTGCCGGTGATCACCATCTCGGGCGTGCTCCTGGGCTTCGTCCTCGGAGGCTCGGTGGCCGTGGAGCAGGCCTTCGGCGTGCCCGGCCTGGGCCGCGCCCTGGTCACCGCCGTCATCGAGCGCGACATCATCGTCGTGCAGAACCTCGTGCTGCTCTACGCCGGCATCTTCGTCGTGGTCAACGTGCTGGTGGACCTCTCCTACGCCTGGCTCGATCCCCGCATCCGGTACCAGTAGAGCCATGGAGCGCTCGGTCCTCGGAGAGCTCGGCACCCTCGTCCGGCGCAATCCGATCTCCGTGGTGGGCGGTGCGGTCGGCGTGCTCATCGTCCTGATCGCGGTCGGGGCGCCGGTGGTGGCGCCCCGCAACCCGCTCAAGACGGACTTCCGGCGGATGACCAGGCCGCCCGACGCCCAGGCGTACTTCGGGACGGACCAGGTCGGGCGCGACACGCTGAGCCGCGTCATCTACGGCGCGCGGACGTCGCTCTTCGTGGCGTTTTCCGCGGTGCTGCTCGGCACCACGGTGGGCTCGCTCTGGGGGCTGGCCTCCGGCTACCTGGGCGGGCGCTTCGACCTCATGAGCCAGCGCGTCATGGAGATCCTGCAGTCCTTTCCCGATCTGATCCTGGCCATGGCCATCTCCATGGCCATCGGCTCCGGCCTGCCCGCGGTCATCGTCGCGATCGCCATCACGCGGATTCCCTTCGGGGGGCGCGTCATCCGCTCGGTGGCGATCAGCATCCGCGAGATGCCCTATGTCGAGGCCGGCCGGGCTGCGGGCGCCTCCCAGCTCCGCATCATGACCCTCCACGTCCTGCCCCAGTGCGTGGCGCCGTATCTCGTCCTGGCCACGACCCACCTCGGTGTCGCCATCGTGATCGAGGCCGCGCTGGGCTTTCTCGGCGTGGGCGTGCCGCCGCCCACCCCCACGTGGGGCAACATGCTGGCGGACTCGATCACCGGGCTCGTGCCGCAGTGGTGGCTGGTGCTGTTCCCCGGCCTCGCCATCACCGTCACCGTGCTCGCCTTCAACCTGCTCGGCGACGGGATCCGCGACACCCTCGACCCGAAGCTGTCACCGGCGGTCCTGCGCCTGGTGACCGGCGCCGGGCGCGCCGGGGCCGCCCTCCCCGCGCGGGCGAGCGAGGCTGGAGGCGCCGGCGCCTGACGCTTCCGGCGAGGCATGGCTCCGCGCCGCGTGCGCGCGTGCGCCACCTCAATCCAGCGGGACAGGCACGGCGTACGGGTGAGCGTCGAGCGAAGCGCACCCCCGCGAGAGGGGAGCGAGGCCCTGGTGTGCTGCGAGGAGAAGCGGCGCATCGGCGCCCCGCAGACTCCTGAACGGAGATGGCGGCACGCGAGCGGGCCGCCGGCACCGACCCGCACCGCCCGCGGGTGGTGCCGAACGGGATCGTGGGGATGACGCTCAGCCGGCCCGCACCAGCCTGGGCAGGCCATCCTTCAGCAACGCTTCCGCTTCGGCCACGATGCGTTCCACGAGCTCGCCCGCGGGCGGGATGTCGTGGATCAACCCGGAGTCCTGCCCGATGAGCAGGGCGGCGTTGTCCGCGTCGCCGGTCTCCAGGGCCCGCTGCAAGCCCGCGGCGGCCTCTGGCTGCCGGGCGCGCAGTTCCCACTCCCGCCCCGCCCAGCGCTCGATGAAGGCATTGCGCCGGCTGCGCGCCATGGCCCCAGGCCAGACGTTGGCGCGCGCGATGTCCGGAATCTCCGTCAACACCGTGTCGTGCCCGTCGCTGTCAAGCACCGCCTGTTTGAAGTTCGGGTGCAGCGGGGATTCTTGCGTGGCCAGGAAGCGTGTGCCCAGCAGGGCGCCTTGCGCACCAAGCGCCAGCGCGGCGGCCAGCCCGCGTCCGTCCGCGATACCCCCGGCGGCCATGACGGGTG
>CAZWXA010000276.1:0-5555 GCA_964637755.1 uncultured bacterium
CGAACCAGATGTGCGGCACCATCGAGACGTACGCGCCGAGGACGCCGCCCATGTTCATCACCTCGGCGTCGCCCCACGAGTAGTCTCGGTGGTCGCCGAGGCACAGAAAAAAAAACCGCTCGACGGCGAGACCTTGCGGCGACGCCTCGCCCAGCTGCTCGGCGTGGGCGAGACGATCGCCCAGACCCGGACGTTCTTCGGGGACCTTCGCCGGTGGCTCCTGGTTCGACCCGAGCCGAAGTGAGGAGCGGCGCCGGCAGTCCGGTGGCGCGGATGATCCTGCGACACTGGGAGCTCAAGGTCCTGTCGCTCGTCGCGGCGTTCGCGCTGTGGCTGTTCGTCGCCGCGGAGGAGAAGGGCGAGGTCGTGCTGTCTGCGCGCGTCGAGTACGTGCACGTCCCCGGGGACCTTCTCTTGACGGCCGCCGCGCCCGCGGCCGTCGACCTCCAGGTGCGCGGGTGGCGGTCGGCGCTCGCGCGGCTCGGCCCGGACGACCTCCGGCCCCAGGTCGACCTGGCGAGGTTCGGGGCAGGGGACGCCGTCGCGCAGCTCCTGCCCGGCGACGTTCGCGCGCCACGGGACCTCACCGTGCTTCGGGTGAGCCCGTCGCGCCTGCACGTCACCCTGGAGCCCGTCGCGACCGCGGAAGTCCGGGTGGTCCCGAGATTGGTGGGTTCGCCCGAGCCCGGGTTCGCCCTGCGCGGCGTGTCCGTGACGCCGGCTGTGGTCGAGGTGCGCGGGTCGCGTTCGGAGGTGCTCGGCCGGTCCGAGCTTCCGACGGTGCCGGTCGACCTCTCGGCCGCGCGCGGTCCAGTCCGGCGCCGGGTGGAACTGGCGCCTCTCTCCGGGGGGCTCCGGGTATCGGGGACGCGAACCGTCGAAGTGATCGTCGACATCAGGGAGGAACACGGCGTGCCGCAGCGAAGATCAGCTCCGTGACACGGCTGTTCGGGACGGATGGGATTCGCGGCGAGGCGAACTGCGAACCGCTCACCCCGGAGCACGTCTGCCGGCTGGGGCGCCAGCTGGTCGCGACGCTCTGCGAGCGGGGAGGGGTCGACCGGGCCCGCATCGTCATCGGGCGGGACACCCGCCGCTCGGGGCCGCTGCTGGAAGCGGCGCTCGTGGCCGGAGCCCTCTCGGCGGGCGCGGACTGCTTCGCCGTCGGTGTCCTGCCCACGCCGGGGATCGCGTTCATCACGCGTGCGCTCGAGGCCCACGGGGGTGTCGTGCTGTCCGCCTCCCACAACCCGTTCGAGGACAACGGCATCAAGCTGTTCTCGTCGGAGGGCACGAAGTTCCCCGAGGCCTGGGAGGACGACATCGAGCACGGGGTGTCCGTCGCCGATACCACCCCGCGCCCGCGCGGCGCCGCGATCGGGCGGCTCCGCACTCACGGTCGTGCGGAGGCCGAGTATGCCGGGTTCCTGCGCCGCTGCTTTCCGCTCGATCTCTCGGGCCTCACGATCGTCCTGGACTGCGCGCACGGCGCCACCTATCGCGTCGCGCCGAAGGTCTTCAAGAGCCTCGGCGCGCGGGTCGTCACCACGGGCGCGCGGCCCGACGGGACCAACATCAACCGCGGGTGCGGCGCGATGCATCCCGAGGCTCTCGCCGTCCACGTCCGCGCCGCGTCCGCCGACCTCGGTCTGGCTTTCGACGGCGACGGCGACCGCCTCATCGCGGTCGACGCGACCGGCGGCATCCGCGACGGAGACTTCGCCCTCGCCATCTGCGCCCTCCGTCTGGCCAGGGCGGGACGTCTCAGGGAGAACGCGGTCGTGACGACGGTGATGGCGAACCTCGGCCTCGACCAGGCCCTGGCCAGGGCCGGGATCCGCCTCGTGAAGACCCAGGTCGGCGACCGGTACGTGCACGAGGAGATGCAGCGGATCGGCGCGAACCTCGGGGGCGAGCAGTCCGGTCACCTCCTGCTGCTCGATCACGCGTCTGCCGGCGACGGCATCCTGTCGGGCCTGCAGCTGCTCTCGGTGATGCGCGAGACGGGGGAGTCGCTGGCGTCGCTCTCCACCTGCATGACGAAGTTCCCGCAGGTGCTGATCAACGTTCCCGTGCGCGCCAAGCCGCCCATCGAGAGCGTGAGCGGCCTGTCGGAGCGGATCGACGCCTTGCAGGCCGACCTGAACGGCGGCGGGCGGATCCTCGTCCGGTACTCGGGCACGGAATCGCTGGCTCGCGTGATGATCGAGGGGCCCGACCGCGAGCGGATCTCGGCGATGGCCGCCGAGCTCGCCGACCTCGTCCGCCGCGCGATCGGCACCCCATGATCCGTGGCATCGGGATCGATCTGGTGCTGATCCCGCGCCTGCGGCAGGTCGTCGAGCGCTGGCAGGACCGGTTCCTCGAGCGCGTATTCACCGCGACCGAGCTTGCCTACTGCCGCTCGCGCAAGGATCCGATCCCCCATCTCGCGGCGCGGTTCGCGGCCAAGGAAGCCGGGCTCAAGGCGCTCGGCACCGGGCTCAGCATGGGCGTGACCTGGCGGGAGCTCGAGGTTCGCCGGGAGCGCGGGCAGGCCCCGACGCTCGTCCTGTCCGGGCGGTCGCGGGCGGTCGGCGAGGCGCGCGGCGGACACCGCATCCTGCTCACGATGACACACGAGGGCGACTACGCGTGTGCGCAGGCGGTCCTGGTGGATGACGAGCCGGCCACTCCATAGCGTTGCGGCGGCGTCGCTCGTCCTGTACGGCTGCGCGACCATTCCGGTGGAGCCGGAGCCGGGACCCCCGAGCGGGTACATCTCGACGCGGCCGGGGCGTGCGGGTTTCGTACTGGCCGCGCCACACGGCAGTTCGGACACCCAGACGGCCGAGATCGCGGCGGATCTGGCTCGACTCACCGGGTTCGGGCTCGTGGTCGCGACCGGGTTCACGCTCGAGCCCGACGGGGTCGAGCGTCCGGGGCGCCGGTATCAGGTCAACCGCCCCACCGAGGGCGTGCCTGGGCGCCCACCGTCCGAAGAGGTGGCGACGGAAGCGGCGCGGCGGATCTACTTCGAGTTCGAGCGCCGCGTGCTCGAGGCCGCCCAGGCGCCACTCGTCCTCTACACGGAGATCCATGGCAACGGGCGTCGCGAGACGGCGGGACGCATCGAGATCGCGACGGTCGGGGTCGATCGCGACACGGCCTGGCGGCTCAGGACGCTCTTCGAGCTGATCCGCGATGCGCGCCTGCGAGTCCATCCCGGCGCGCCCAGGCTGGCCGTGCTGGTCGAGCCGCTCGATCCGCTTCGCGACGCCGCGTCGGCGGCAAAGCAGTCCGGCATTTTCCGGCTCCCGCCACTCGCGCTCCACGTCGAGATCCCCCGGGCGGCGCGGAACGAGTGGCGGGGGCTGTACACCGACGTCCTCGCGGACTTCCTCGTCCAGGCGGCGTCGCTGGCGGGTGTCACGGGACACCCTCCGGTCCGGGCGAAAGGCGCCCCCTGAAGCCCGTTTTCACCGCCGCGGAGATGCGGGCGCTCGACGGGCGCGCCACCGAGCAGCTCGGCATTTCCGGATCGGCGCTGATGGAGGCCGCGGGCCGCGGCGCGGCGGACGAGATCCGAGCGTTCCTTCGGCGGCGGGGTCAGGAGGTGCGAGGGCGTCCTGTGGTCGTGGTCTGCGGTCGGGGTCAGAACGGCGGTGACGGCTTCGTGGTCGCGCGTGTCCTCACGGGATGGGGCGCCCACGTCCGCGTGTTCCTGGTGGGCCGGGAGCAGGACGTCCGGGGCGACGCGGCCGCCAAGCTGGCCGCCCTCGCGCAGGCCGGGATCCGTCCTGCCGAGATCAGCGAACCGGGCGGGCTCGGGCAGCTCCGCGAGGCCCTGGCGGTGCCGGGCGGGCTCGCCGTCGACGCCTTGCTCGGGACCGGCGTCGCGGGGCCGGCCAGCGGGCTCATCGCCGCCGCGATCGCACTCGTCAACGAGAGCGGCGTCCTGGCCGTCGCGCTCGATCTGCCGTCCGGTCTCTCGGCGGACACGGGCGTTGCGCCGGGCCCCGTCGTGCGGGCCGCGCTCACGACGACATTCGGCGGGCTCAAGCGAGGGCTCGTGCTGTCCCCGGGCCGCGAGCTCGCCGGCGAGACCCGCGTCGTGTCGATCGGTGTGCCGGCGGAGGAGACGCAGCGTGCGGCCGGCGTGTTCCTCGTCGAGGCGGACGACGTGCGGAAGGAGTTCCCCACGCGCCGCCGGGACGCCCACAAGGGGGACTTCGGCCACCTGCTGGTCGTCGCGGGCTCCATCGGGAAGACGGGCGCCGCGGCGCTGTCGGGCCGCGCGGCCATGCGCACCGGGGCCGGCCTCGTGACGATCGCGGTGCCGCGGTCCCAGCAGCCGGTCGTGGCCGCCCTCGCGGCGGAGTCGATGACGGAGGCGTTGCCGGAGACGGCGACCCAGAGCGTGGCGCTCGCTGCCCGGGAACGGTTGCTGGCACTCGGAGCCACCCGGGACGCCGTTGCCCTCGGCCCGGGCATCGGGCTCGACCCCGACACACAGGCGCTCGCGCGCGAGCTGGTCCGTGATCTGCGCGCCCCGATGGTGATCGACGCCGACGCGCTGACCGCGCTGGCCGGTCACCTGGATCTCCTCGCGTCGGCGCCGGCGCCCCGCTGTCTCACTCCGCACCCCGGGGAGATGGCCGGCCTGCTCGGCGTGTCCGTCGCCGCCGTCCAGGCCGATCGCATCGAGACCGCGCGGCGCTTCGCAATGGCGCAGCGCGTGTACCTCGTCCTCAAGGGCGACGCGAGCGTGATCAGCTCGCCCGGGGGCCGGACCCTCCTGAACCCGACGGGGAACGCGGGGATGGCGAGTGGCGGAACCGGCGACGTGCTGACCGGCATGGTAGGCGCGCTCCTGGCACGTGGCCGCGATCCGCTGGCGGCTCTCTACGCGGCCGTCTACCTTCACGGGCTTGCGGGGGACCTGGCAGCTCGCGTGAAGGGTGAGGAGGGGCTGATCGCGGGCGACCTCGTCGAGGCGATTCCGGAGGCCATCAGGCAGGTCCAGCAGGGTGGCGGTGCGGGTTGAGCGGGTCACGGCGAGCCCCGAGGAGACCGAGCGCCTCGGGGGGTGGCTCGCGGGGTTGCTGGTGCCGGGCGACGTCGTCGCGCTCGACGGCGAGATCGGGGCGGGGAAGACCTGCTTCATCCGCGGTCTCGCGCGCGGACTGGGTGTGCCGCGAATCGTGTCGAGCCCGACGTTCGTGCTCGTCAACCAGTACTCGGGACGCCTTCCGCTGTTCCACCTCGACGCCTATCGGACGGAGAGCCTGACCGAGCTGCTGGACATCGGGTTCGACGAGTATGTCCACGGCCCCGGCGTGACCGTGATCGAGTGGGCCGCCCGGCTCGAGCCGCTCCTGCCGGCGGGGACGATCCGGGTGCACATCGCGGGGCTCGGGGACGAGCCGCGCACGATCGACATCGAGCTCCCCGCTCGCCTCGTGCTGGAAGGCCCCGAGGCCGCTCAGGAAGGCCCGGATGCGAGGCCGCCACCCATCTTCTAGCCCGGACCATTCATGAACGGATCACCCGAGAGGCGGACGGGTCCTGTCGCG
>CAZWXA010000277.1:0-4618 GCA_964637755.1 uncultured bacterium
CGCATCGTCGCCGAACCTGCTTCCATGGGCAGATGCCCACGGCCCAGCGGAGAGCATCTCCCTACAGATGCCCGGACGGCATCCACGTAGAGATGCTTGCATCCATTGGTAGATGCCAGGCATCCTGTGACAGATGACGTCCTTGCTGTCGAATTGTAGTTATCCGCACGAACGACGGCGGAGCCAGGGATGACCGCTATGAAAGATGCGCTTCTCAACGTCGTCTCGACGAGCCTCCGGACCGCCCTGCGGGATGAACCATGGCAAGATTTTGGCTATCGCAGGCGTCCTGGACCGAGCTGTCGAGGAATTCGCGGCGCTCGTAGCACAGGTGCAGCGTTATGACGCTGCTCTTGAGCGCAACCTTGCGGAAACCAGTAACGCGATCCTGAAGCGTCGAGCACTCATCGGCCTTCATTCCGCGGACTCGTCGCACGGCTTGGATTTCTTCCAAGTGGCTGCGCATGCTCTTTACAACGACCTGATCGCGCACTCAGTGCGGGTCTTGGACCGTCATCGCGACGCCGCGTCGTTGTGGTATCTGCTCCGCTGTGATGAGGCCAGTGTTCGCTCTGAAGCCAGCAGCCTCGGCGTCGACCTCGATGAGCTTGGGATCCTGGCAGACAAACTCAAGAGCGTCCGCGACAAAACGCTCTTTCATATTGACAAGAAAGCCGTCACGAATCCAAAGCTCGTGTGGGCATCTGCGGAGATCAAGGGCGATGAACTTGGCTCCGGTCTCGACGGAGCGTTTCGACTGATCGCGGGACTCTACTTCAAGCGCCATGGAGTCACGCGAACCATCCCCGACCATGACGGCTCTGACGCTCCGAAGATCATTCGTGCGTACAAGCAGGTCCATCCTGAGGTGGCGATTGTCGTATAACTCCGCAGTGGAGCGGGCGCGCTCCGCGCGCCGCTCACCGCGACGTTATCGACAGGGTGACGAGTGACCGCAGGGGAGGCACCTGCTCTCGTGAAGGAGATCGCGTGTGAGCCTCCGCGGATGGCCAGACTGGTGGGATTGGGAGCTGGAGCTCAGCCCACATCTGCTCAAGCGGATGGCCGATCGCCGCTTCACCGAGATCGACCTTCGGCGGATGCTCGAACGAGCGTCCGGCTACCGCGAGGATGTCGTCGACGGCAGATGGGTGATCGAAACGAGACACCGCGGCAAGGCGTGGGAGGTTATCGTGGAGCCGGACTGGGCGCGGCAGCTGCTGGTCGTCGTCACCGCCTACCCGGTCTGGGAGTGAGGGGATGAAGAACTCATATCTGGAGGTCACGTTTCGGCACGGCCGGCCCCTGGCGGCGTATCTCTACTTGCCGCGACTGCCCAAGGACAAGAGCTACCGGACAGAACGGGTCGAGCCTGGTCTCGTCATCGACTACGGCCGACGCGGCAAGCCCATCGGTATCGAGATCACTGCGCCGGCGAAGCTTTCGGCACCGGCGCTCAACCGCGTGTTGCGCCGGCTCGGCGCACCACCCGTGACGCGCGCTGATCTGGCACCGCTTCGAGCCGCTTGACATCAACCGCTCTCGATAACCTGCCGGTGAAGCAGACGGCCGCCTACGGCGGCCGCAGCTTCACCGGCGCGTTATCCGGACAGAGAGCGCTGAGGACCATTCCCAGCGCTGCACACGCGGCGGCGACGCGGCCTCGCCGCAGGGCGCGGAAAGCGCTGGCCGGACCTCCGGATTCATGGCATATTACATGTCATGACAAAGATCACCGCCGCTCGCAGGAGCGTCCAGCGTTATCGAGAGCGCATGCGACGCGCCGGTTTCCGCCTCGTCCAGCTGTGGGTGCCGGACACCCGCGCTCAGGGGTTCGCCGAAGAATGCCGGCGGCAGAGCCGCGTGGCCGCCAGGAACAAGCGTGCCGAGAATGAGGTGATGACGTGGATCGAGGCGAACGAGGAAGCTGAGGGCTGGACGCCGTGACACGTGGCGATCTCGTCGTAGTTGCCCTGCAGGGCGACTACGGCAAGCCGCGACCAGCCCTCGTCGTGCAATCCGACCTGTTCAACGATACGCACGCCAGCATCACGGTGGTACCGGTCACCAGCACGATCGTGGATACTCCGCTGTTCCGCGTGACTGTGGAGCCTTCCCGGCGAAACGGGTTGCGGGTGGTCTCGCAGATCATGGTCGACAAAGTCACAACCGTACGGCGGCAACGACTTGGTCGGACGATCGGCCGCTTGGAAGAAGACGTCATGCTGCGTGTGAGTCGAGCCCTGGCGCTCTGGTTCGGGATCGCGGCATGATTGCCGGATAACAGCGCGTTCGACCGGACCGCTGGCGCGCATTCGCTCGCCGCGGCCGGTGACCGCGAGCGTTGAACCGACAACTGACACGATTGTGCCGAGCTACGGAGTAGGATCGATCGGAAGGAGTTTGAACGATGCGCGCCTTCAACATCGTAGTTGAGCGAGACCCCGACACCGGCCTGTACGTGGGCTACGTCCCGGGCTGGCCGGGTGCCCACAGTCAGGGGGAGGGCCTCGACGAACTTCGGCAAAATCTTCAGGAAGTCGTTGAGATGCTCCTCGAAGATGGCGAGCCGACACAAGAGTCCGAATTTGTCGGCATCCAGACGATCCGGGTCGCGTAGCAGTGGGGTCGATCCGGGTGCTCAAGCCGCGCGAAGTGGTCGCGCTGCTGGAGCGGCTGGGATTCATCGGCGTGCGCCAGCGTGGGTCGCATCGACAGTTCAGGCATGCCGACGGGCGCGGAACGACTGTCCCCTTCCACCCTGGACGCGACATCTGACCAACGATCGCCGAGATCGAGCTGAGGCGGAAGGGCCTCCCGGTGCCGTGACCACCGGCCAGCGGAGCGAGCTCAGAACAGGTCGCCGGCGCTCAATCGCTCGAGGAAGTCCGTGGCGGAGAGGATCAGGATGCCGTCGTCGGTCCGGCGGCTCTGCCGCTCGAGGCACACGATGGCGCGCCGCCTGATCCGCGGGTGATCCTGCGCGAGCGATCGAAGCCCCTTCAAGTGGTCCGATGTCACCCCGCGGCTTTGGCCTCGATCGCGACCTCCATGTCGTTCACGATGAAGTCGACCTCGATGCCGCTCGCCAGCCGCCAGTAGCTGAGCGTGGCGAACGCCTCGCTGTACGCGTTGTGGGCGCGCAACTCGTGGAAGACCCAGTTCTCGAAGGCCTTGCCGTACAGCTCCGAGCCCCGGTGCAGCTCGCCTCGCCGGGCGAGATGATTCACCACGCCGGCATCGGCGAAGTAGAACTTGGGAGCGGCGATGACCCGGCGCTTCGGGCGCCTGGTGTACGCGGGAAGCCACTGTCCGAGGAGCGTGTCCTCGAGGATCCCGAAGTAGCCCTTGATGGTATGGCTGGACACCCGCAATCGCGCGCGATGGTCGAGAAGTTGACCAGCTCGCTGTCGGAGAGGGCCGCCACGTTGAGGAACTCGGAGAACACCGGCAGGTTGCGGACCAACCCCTCCGCGTGAACATCAACTTCAAACTATCATGATCAAATGAAGTGTCAATTCATGGAGAGACCCGGGCCGGCCGCCCGGTGATCGGCACGCTCGTCCCCAGCTCCCGCCTCGACGGGCGGACCAGCTCCGGCCGCGTTAATCTGCCGAGCGGAGCTGGCGGCGAGGATGCGCGCGTTGGAGGATGCGCGCGTTGACGGTCGTTCATGACCTGGCGGGTTTCGGGGTAAGGTTAGCAGACCACGTGGTCAGAATCGGGAGCTGCCACCGGCGACGGCGCCGGCAGCCTCCCGCAAGGAGCCGATCATGGTGCACAGGGTGATGTCGGCCGACAGTCACATGGATCTGATCTATCTCCCGCCGGACACCTTCACCTCCCGGATGTCGCCCCCGTGGGGGGTGAGGACGCCGCACGTCGTCGAACGCGAGGGCCGAAAGGTCTGGGCCTCGGGCGACGACGTCCTGGCGCCGTACGGCGTCTACGGGCCCGGGGTCACCGGCGGCAAGCGCGGTCGGGTGCTCGTCGCCGCGGGGTTCGCGTCGGGACAGACGCGGCCCTCGGATCCCGCACAGCGGCGGGAGGATCAGGAGCGTGACGGGGTCGAGGCCGAGGTGATCTACGGTGTCATCGGCATCTCCCGCGGCCTCTTCGGGAGCCGGGGCGTGACCGATCCGGCGCTGCTGACCGCCGTCTACCGCGCCTACAACGAGTACATCGCCGGGTTCAACGGGACGATCCCCGGCCGCTTCTTCGGCCTCGGCTGCCTCCCGAACCACGACGCCGGGGTCGCCGTCGAGGCGATCCGTCACTGCGCGGCGCTCGGGCTGCGCGGCGCGGTCTTCGTGCCCTGGGGCTCGACGATGCCGGTGTGGCACGAGATGTGGGAGCCGATGTGGTCGGCCGCGGAGGAGACGGGCCTCGTGATCTCGTTCCACGTCTTCGAGGGCGGCGGCGCGACGGTCGGCTACGAGATCAAGGGGATTCGCCACCCCGCCTCGATCGGCGCCTGGACCGTCGTGGCCCCGATGCAGATGGACGAGATTCTCGTGTCCGTGATCCTCTCGGGTGTCTGCGAGCGCCATCCCCGGCTGCGGCTCGTGCTCGGCGAGAGCGGGAGGCGGGCCTGACCGGCGCGAACAAGCAGATCATC
>CAZWXA010000277.1:4628-5534 GCA_964637755.1 uncultured bacterium
AACGGCTCGCGGACGATCTCGCCCTCCCGCTGCCCCCGAGCGCGTACTTCAAGCGCCAGATCTACGCGACGTTCCAGAAGGACCTGCATGGGGTGCGGGCGATGGCGGAGATCGCCCCGGACAACGTCATGTGGGGCTCCGACTATCCGCATCGTGACGGCACCTGGCCCTTCTCCCGGAAGGCGATCGAGGAGCAGTTCCGGGGGATCGACGCGGCGGTCCAGCGGAAGATGCTCTGGGACAACGTCCGCCGCCTCTACCGGATCGACGCGTAGCCGAGCCCCGGGTCCGGCGGTACAGGAGCGCGGGTCCCTCACCCGAGGAGGCGCCTCATCAGGCGGCGCTTGACCACCTCCACGAGCACCAGATACGTGAGCGTCGCCCCGCCGAGGAACAGGAAGAAGGCGCCCGGCAGGGGGACGAAGCCGAGCGGGCCGGCGAGCGGGGTGAAGGGCAAGGCCAGGCCGATCAGGACCATGAGGATGGTCGTGACCGCGAGAGGAAGGCTCGGACGGCTCCGGAGCGGGTTGCCGGCCGTCCGGATGACGAAGAGCACGAGCGTCTGGGTGGCGAGCGACTCGACGAACCACCCGGTGTGGAACAGGGCAGCCGGGGCGTGGAACAGGGCGAGGAGGGCCCAGAACGTGAGGAAGTCGTAGATCGAGCTGAGGGGACCGATGGTGAGCATGAAATCGCGGATGATGCGAATGTTCCAGCGCTGGGGTTTCCGGACGAACGACGGGTCGACGGAGTCGGTCGGGATCGTGACCTGGGCGAGGTCGTACAGGAAGTTGTTGAGCAGGATTTGCGTGGGCAACATCGGCAGGAACGGGAGGAACAGCACGGCCCCTGCCATGCTGAACATGTTGCCGAAGTTCGAGCTGGTCCCCATCAGCAGGTACTTCA
>CAZWXA010000278.1:0-1985 GCA_964637755.1 uncultured bacterium
GCGCGACCTGGCAGGTGCCAGGTCTGCCGGAGCGACCGAGGATGAGGTGCGCGAAGCGATCAGCTTCGCCATCCGCGCCAACGCGGCCAAGACCCACGCCGACATCCTGAAGGTCTATTCCGATGGCGGAAGTTGAACTGACGGCGGCATTCTCGACCGTGCCCTCGGCGGAGGCCGAGGAGATCAAGCGTGTCATCGTGGAGACGGTCCAGCAGATCGCCCAGGACGACAGGACCTTCACCAGGGCCAGGCTCGTGTTCACGGAGTCCGACGAGCGCTGCGGCCTCACGGCCGAGCTGGACGGCGTGAAGCGGGAGGGCGTGCCGCTGCCGCTCGACCTCGAGCAGCTCGAGGACGCGAAGACCTCGGCGGGCGCCCGCGCCCAGCTCAAGGAAGCGCTGCGTCTCTACTTCAGGCGGGTGGCGGGGCGATAGCAGGCCGCTCAGGAAGGCCCGTCTGCGTGGCGCGGGCTGGTAGACGGCGTGTCGGGTGAGGGGGGGAGCGGGTGGTCGATGAGCGCGAGGACAGGGGGCTCCTCCTCTACGCGTACGGGGGGTGTCTCTTCCGGGTGCCGGACGACGTCCAGCCACCGAAGGCCGGGTCGCTCTTCTTCCACCGGCGCCTGCAGATCCGGCGGGGCGATCGGGTGCTCGAGATCGGCGCCGGCTTCGGGCTGACGGCCGTGCTCGCCGCCAGGGCCGGCGCGCGGGTGGTCGCGACGGACGTGGTGCCGGGAGCCGTGGAGGCGATCCGCGGGAACGCGTTGCTGAATGGCGTGTCGGTCGACGCGCGGCTCGGCGACTGCTACGCGCCCGTCGGGGGAGAGCGGTTCGACCTGATCTGCACGAACCCGCCGCAGATGCCGACGCCCCCCGGGCGTGAGCGCGGCGATCCCGTGGCCGCGGCCGACAACGGCGGCGCCGACGGCTGGGAGATCCTCGACCGCGTCATCGCGGGAGCCCCCGGCCACCTGAATCCGGGCGGGCGGCTCGTCTTCACGATCTTCGGGTTCCTCGGGCGGAAGGCGGCGTTCGCGCGGATCGAGGCCGCGGGGCTGACTCCCGGCGTGACGGCGACGGAGACCCAGCCGTTCCCGCGCCTCGCGTACGAGCGACTCGATCACATCCGTGGCCTCGACGCCGAGGGCACGCTCTCACGGTCCGGCCTGCCGGCGTCGGTCGAGCGGGTGATGATCTGCGGCGTGGCCCGCGCGTGAGGCCGCGGTGAGACGCCTCGTCGTGAACGCGGACGACTTCGGGCTCACCCCCGGCGTGAGCGAGGGGATTCTCGCCGCCCACCGCCACGGCATCGTGACGAGCACCACGGTGCTCGTGAACCGCCCGGTCGAGCGGGACCTGCTCGATCGGCTCCGGGCATCGGGGATGGGCGTGGGGCTCCACGTGAACCTGACGTTCGGCAGGCCGCTGACCAGGGCGCCGTCCCTCACGGGAGGCGATGGATGCTTGCTGCGCGACGCCCGCCGGGCGGCGGCTCGCGCGGAGCCCCGCGAGATCGAGCGCGAGATCCAGGCGCAGATCGAGGCCTTCGAGCGGCTCCTGGGGGACCGGCCCACCCATCTCGACTCGCATCACCACGTCGGCATGCTCCCGCCGGTTGCGGGGATCCTCCTCGGGCTCGCCCGCGAGGGGGGGCTCCCGGTCCGGAGCCAGGGCGAGGGCCCGCGCGGGGCAGCCCGGTCCGCCGGGATCCCGACGCCGGATCACTTCTTCGGGGAAGCCGGGCCGGAGGCGTACTGGACGGTCGCGCGGACGCTTCGACACCTCCGGCGGCTCCCGCACGGGTGCTCCGAGTTCATGACGCACCCGGGCTACTTCGACGACGGTCTGGCCGGGAGCCGGTACGGGCGGCAGCGCGAGACGGAGCTGGTCGGCCTGGGCTCCGGCGCCGCGAGGACCGCCGTGGAGGCCCTCGGGATCACGCTCGTCGACTTCCGCGACCTCGGCTGAGCCCGGTGTATCCTGAGA
>CAZWXA010000278.1:2085-5534 GCA_964637755.1 uncultured bacterium
CCTCGGCCTCGGCGTCACCGCCGGCGTGGCGTTCGTGATCGCGGGCTCGCCCGCGCTCGTCCAGGGGCTGGCGCAGAACCGGATCCTGTTCTTCGGGCTCCTCGCCGTGCAGCTCGGCCTCGTCTGGTATCTCTCGGCCAGGGTCGACGCGCTGGCGCCGAACGTGGCGGCCACGCTCTTCCTGGTGTACTCCGCCCTCACTGGCGTCACGCTGTCGGTCGTGCTGCTCGCCTACACGGGCGAATCCGTCGCGACGACCTTCGTCGTCACCGCCGGAACGTTCGGCGGGCTGGCGCTGTTCGGGACGACGACGACGCGAAGCCTCGCCGGGGCCGGCCAGTTCTTCTTCATGGGGCTGATCGGCCTCGTGCTGGCGTCGGTCGTCGGGATCTTCTGGCAGAGCGACGCCCTGCAGTTCCTCATCTCCGTCGCCGGCGTGATCGTCTTCACGGGTCTCACGGCCTGGGACGCGCAGCGCCTGAAGCAGATGGCCGCGGCCCTGCCGGAGGAACGGCTCGGCTCCCGTGCGATCGTCGGGGCGCTCTCGCTCTACCTGAACTTCATCAACCTCTTCCTCATCCTCCTCCGCTTCCTCGGCGGCCGCCGGGCGTGAGCGGGCCCGGGGCCACGCACCGCCGGCCCTCCGCCGCGGCGTGACACCGAGCCGCGGACCGCAAGTCGCGCAGACGACGGACGCGCTCTCCGGGCCGGCACTCCGCCGCGGCGTGACACCGAGGCGCGGACGGTGGCATCCGGGCCCGCGCCATGGCCCCTCGCCGGCGTCGCCGGCGGGCCGGGCAATCCCGCCCGGCTGGCTCCGCGCGTGCTCGGTCGCCTGATCGCCTCGACCCGGTTCCTGATAGTCGTCGCGGTGCTCTCGGCACTGGTGGCGGCGACGACGCTGCTCGTCTACGCAGGCTTCGAGACATTCGTGATCGTCCGCGACCTTCTCGCGGCCGGCACGGTCGGCGGGAAGGCCGGGAAGGAGCTCACGCTCACGCTGATCGGGCTGGTCGACCGGTGTCTCGTGAGCACCGTGCTGTACGTGATCGGCGTGGGGCTGTTCGAGCTGTTCATCGACGACCGCCTGCCGCTTCCCCACTGGCTCGAGATCCACGACCTCGACGATCTCAAGGAAAAGCTGGTGGGCGTCGTGGTGGTGGTGCTGGCGGTCCTGTTCCTCGGCGAGGTGGTGACCTGGGACGGGGAGCGGAACCTGCTTGGGCTCGGCGCCGGGATTGCCCTGGTCGTCGCCGCGCTCACCTTCTTCGTGAGCCAGCGGTCGAGGAAGGAGAGGTCCGAGGGCCAGGGCGCCCGCGAGTCGGATCCGGCCTGACGTGAGCCCGGCCCGATTCCTATGACGACCGGCGTGGTCATCGGCGTGGACATCGGGGGCACCACGACGGCCGCCGGCCTGGTGGGCCCCGACGGCGCCGTGCTGCTCCAGGAGAGCGCCCCCACGCACGGCGCCGGGCCGGGGACGGCCTTCGACACCATCGTCGCCCTCGTGTCCGCGATGCGGGAGGGGGCGGAGGAGCGGGGGCTCGCGGTGACCGGCATCGGCATCGGCGTCCCCGGGGTGGTCGACCCGCTGAGCGGGGAGATCGGCGACGAGGCGTCGCACGTGCCGGAGCTGTGCGGCCGGCCGGTCGCGGCGATGGTGGCCGAGCGGTTCGGCCTGCCCACGTTCGTCGACAACGACGTCAATGCCCTGGCGCTCGCGGAGTGGACCTTCGGCGACGCACGCGGCGCGCGGTCGCTCGTCCTGCTGGCGCTCGGCACGGGGCTCGGCGCGGGCATCGTGCTCGACGGCGTCCTGGTCCGCGGGGCCTCGGGCTTCGGGGGCGAGCTGGGCCACTCGCCCGTCAAGTTCGACGGGCGCCCGTGCTGGTGCGGCGGCCGCGGCTGCCTCGCCGCCTACGCGAGCGGCCGGGGCATCGCCGAGGCTGCGCGCCACCGGGTGGCCGGCGATCCGGGGGCGCCGCTCCTGGCAGCCGCGGGAGGGGATCCGCAGCGGATCGTGGCGCCGCTCGTGTTCCGCCTCGCCGCCGGAGGGGATCCCCTCGCCGGGGCCATCGTCGACGAGGCCTGCCGGGCGCTCGGGGCCATGATCGGCGTGATCGTCAACGGCCTGAACCCCGAGGTCGTCGTCCTCACCGGCGGTGTCGCCGCCTCGCTCGCGCCGCTGGAACCGCGAATCCTCCGCGCCGCGGGCGAGTTCGCGTTCAAGCGTGCGCTCGGGCAGACGCGGATCCGCATCGTCCCGGGGGAGAAGCGGTTCACGATCCGGGGCGGAGCGGCCCTCGTGTTCCACGAGACTCGCCGCGTCGCCACAGCGTGCGGGGCCACGACGTGACAGCCCGGTGTCCGCCGTGCGTCCTGGCACCCGCCCCGCCGCGCGACTCCTCCCCAGGTTCCTCGGCCGACCGGGGACCCTCGCGATCCATCCCGCCGGCCCGGAGGTCCGACCTATGCTGACCGTTCCCAGGATCGAGTCGACGAGACCGGCGCTCACGCGGCGCGAGTTCGCGGTGAGTGCGGTGCTGGCCTTCGCGGGCCTGGCTGCGCAGGGGCTGGCGATGGCCGCCGAGCCACGCCCCGAATCCGCCGGCCCCGCCGCGCCGGAATTGCTCGACGACCTGGTGGCCGCCAACCGCATCCTGGCCGACCAGGGGGTGGTCGACGGCTACGGCCACGTCAGCGTGCGGCACGACCGCGATGCCAGCCGGTACCTGCTCTCGCGCTCGCGCGCCCCCGAGCTGGTCACGCGCGACGACCTGATGGAGCTCAGCCTCGACAGCGAGCCCGTCGACGCGCGCGGCCGCTCGATGTACCTCGAGCGGTTCATTCACGGCGAGATCTACCGGGCACGGCCGGACGTCAAGGCCGTGGTCCACCACCACTCGTCGTCGGTCATCCCGTTCGGCGTGAGCACGGTTCCGCTCAGACCGCTCTACCACATGGCCGCCTTCCTCGGCGCGGGCGTCCCGGTCTTCGACATCCGGGACGCGGCCGGCGGCATGACCGACATGCTCGTGTCGAGCCCGTCGCTCGGTCGCGCCCTCGCCCGGACGCTCGGCGCGGGGACGGCGGCCCTGATGCGGGGGCACGGGGCGGTCGTGGTGGGAAGCTCGCTGGTCCAGGCCGTGGCCCGCAGCGTCTACATGGAGATGAACGCGCGGCTCCAGTCCCAGGCGATCGCCCTCGGCGGCGGGATCAGGTACCTCGACCCGGAGGAAGCCCGGAAGGCGCAGGCCGCGGTCGAGGGGACCCTGGCGCGCCCGTGGGAGCTCTGGAAGCGCCGCGCCCTGGCGCGATAGCTGCCTCGCCGGTTTGGCAGGCCCACGGGCCTTCGGCGGCGGCGGGAGATCGGAAGGAAGGCCGCCAGGACGGTGCCAGGACGGTCGCCCCCTTGACATGTCGGGAGACGTTGCGCTATGGTTTCGTCC
>CAZWXA010000279.1:0-559 GCA_964637755.1 uncultured bacterium
CACAGGGGCTCATTTCGCCTCCGGCGGCGGCTCGCCCCGGCGCTCCCGCGCCCTCTCGGATTCGGAAGCTCGCCTCGCCTCCGGCGGCGGCTCGCACTACCATCCCCGGGTCTGGAGCAGCTCGGTCGCGGGGAGCTTCGAGGTCTCGATGCCGGGCATCGCGTCGCCCAGTTGCTCGGAAACCTTGGCGAGGACGTCGGCATCCCTGTAGTGGGTGGTGGCCTCGACGATGGCCCGTGCCCGCGCGGCCGGATCCGAGGACTTGAAGATCCCCGAGCCGACGAACACTGCCTCGGCGCCGAGCTGCATCATCAGGGCCGCGTCCGCCGGCGTGGCGATCCCGCCCGCCGAGAAGTTCGGCACGGGAAGCCGGCCGGAGGCGGCGACCCAGCGCACCAGCTCGTACGGCGCGCCAAGGGTCTTGGCCTCGGTCATCAACTCCTCGGAGCCGAGGGTCCGGAGCCGCTTGACGCCGGACGTCACCGCGCGCATGTGGCGTACGGCCTCGACGATGTTGCCCGAGCCGGCCTCACCCTTGGTGCGGATCATCGCGGCGCCC
>CAZWXA010000279.1:569-5524 GCA_964637755.1 uncultured bacterium
CGACAGCCGCAGACAAAGGGCACCCGGAACGCGAACTTGTCGATGTGAAAGTGCTCGTCGGCCGGCGTCAGCACCTCGGATTCGTCGATGAAGTCCACGCCGAGCGCTTCGAGGATCTGGCCCTCGACGAAGTGGCCGATCCGCGCCTTCGCCATCACGGGGATCGTCACCGCCGCTTGGATCTCCCTGATCTTCTTCACCGGCGCCATCCGCGCGACGCCGCCGTCGCGGCGGATGTCCGACGGCACCCGCTCGAGCGCCATCACCGCAGCGGCGCCGGCATCCTCGGCGATCTTGGCCTGCTCGGCGGTGGTCACGTCCATGATGACCCCGCCCTTCAGCATTTCCGCCAGGCCGATGTGCTTGCGATCCGCGATCCGTAGTCCGTCCCTGTCAGTCATCGCCTCTCCCTCCGTCTGGCAGGCCGCTGAAAAAGGTCCGTCTGCATGGCAGCTCGATCGGAGACGCAGCCGAGGCGAGGCCCGAGTTGAGTCGGCCCGGTCGCTCCCCCCGGACAAGGGCCTTGGGAATACGCCGCCGTCCTCGCGATCCACTCGGTCCTCGCCTCGCCGCTCCGCTGCAGAGCTCGAACTGCGGCCGCCTTGCATCTGGGCCTTCTCGAGCGCCCTGCGGGTTTTCCAGCATCCTGCTGGATGTCTCGACCGCATCGTGACCCGATCGGTCGTTCCTCTCTACCAGTCCCGGCCGCCGCCGAACCGGGCGACCCCCGGGGCGAAACACCTGCGCCTGCTGACCGTCGCCACGGCCCGGACGTGGACGCCCGGAGAGGCCCTCCCGCCGCAGGCGACCGCGGATTCGGCCCGGTCACGCTCATCACGCGGCCTCGCGGTCGCCGAGAGCGCCATCGAGGTCGCCGATCAGATCGTCGATGGCCTCGAGGCCGACCGAGAGCCGCACGAGGCCGTCGCCGATACCCGCCGCGCGCTTCTCGGACTCTGCCAGGTGCCGGTGCGAGGTCGCGGCCGGATAGCTCCAGGTCGTGGCCACGTCACCGAAGCTCGGGGCGAACTCGATCAGTCGCAGGCGGGCCATCATGCGCTCCACCGCGGGGCGGCCCCCGGCGAGGTCGAAGGAGACCAGGGCCCCCGCGCCCGCGGTCAGGAGCGACCTGGCGAGCGTCCGCTGGGGATGGGACTCGAGCCCGGGGTAGTACACCCACGCCACCGAGGGCTGCCCTTCGAGCCAGCGCGCCACCGCGAGGGCGTTCGCGCACTGCCGCTCGAGCCGCACGTAAAGCGTGCGCAGCCCGCGCGCCGCGAGCCAGGCGTCGAAGGGGCCGAGCGTCGCGCCGATCCGGACCGCGCTGGCCCGGATCCTCTCGATCGCCTGGCGCGGCCCCGCGAGGATCCCCGCCGTCAGGTCGCCGTGGCCCGAGAGGAACTTGGTCGCGCTGTGCATGACCACCGAGGCCCCGTGCTCGATCGGGCGGAGGACGGCGGGCGACGCGAGGCTCGCGTCGACGACCAGGTCGATCCCGCGGGCCGCCACCGGCGCCGCCAGCGCGTCGAGATCGGCCAGACGCAGCAGCGGATTGGACAGCGCCTCGACGTAGACCGCGCGCGTGTTCGGCCGGAGCGCCGTGAGGAGGCGACCGGGGTCGGTTGCGTCCACGAAGGTGGTCTCGATCCCGAGTCGCCGGCCTTCTTCGGCGAGCAACGCCGTGGTCGACCCGTACAGGTCGCGGGAGGAAACGAGATGGTCGCCCGCGCGGAGGAGTCCCGTGCACAGCGCCGTGGTCGCCGCCATGCCCGACGCGCACGCCACCGCCGACTCCGCCCCCTCGAGGGCGGCGACCATCGCCTCGAGCATCGCGTGGTTCGGGGTGCCGAAACGCCCATAGACGAAACCCGGACGCTCCCCGTTCCAGACGGCGTCGACAGACTCCATGTCCTCGAACGCCCAGACGCTGGTCTGGTAGATCGGCGCGGTCAGGGGGCGGCTCGCAGACGCCACCTGCCGGCTCCCGCGGGCCGCGACGGACTCCCCTCTCATACGAGGGGCATCGCGGCGGCGGCGCTCGCCGCCCGCCGCTGCGGCCGGCGGCGCTCGTCTCGAATCAGATCGGCCAGCCGCCGGACACCCTCGTCGATCCGCGCGAGCGGCACCGAGGAGAACGCGAGACGCAGACTATCTTCACCGCCGGGCTCCGCGAAGAACGCGCTCCCCGGCGTGAACGACACGCCCCGCGCGATCGCCCGCGGGAGCAGCACCGCGGAGTCCAGGCCGTCCGGCAGCGTGACCAGCAGCGAGAACCCGCCCTGCGCCTCCGTCCAGGAGACGTCACCCGGCATGCGCTCGCCGAGCGAATCGAGCAGGCTTGCCTGCCGGCGCGCGTACTCGTCGGCGATCCGTCTCAGATGGCGCTCGAGGAGCCGGCGCTCGCAGAAGTGATACACCGCGGCCTGGAGCAGGGCACTCGTCTGGATGTCCGCGAGCTGCTTGGCGGCCTCGAGCCGTTCGAGCACCACCCGCGGAGCGACGACCCACCCGAGCCTCAGCCCCGGGAAGAGGATCTTCGAGAACGTGCCGATGTAGATGACGAGCCCGTGGTGGTCGAGGGCCTTGAGCGGAGCCGGCGGCCGCGCGCCGTAACAGAGGCTCGGGTCGAAGCCGTCCTCCACGATCGCCATCTGACGGCGGGCCGCGACCTCCATGAGCCGGCGCCGCGCGACCGCGGTCATCGTGAGCCCGGTCGGGTTGTGCGCGCTCGGCTGGCAGTAGAAGAACTTCGGCGCGTGGCGCTCGATCACGCGCTCGAGCGCGTCGACTCGCGGACCGTCGTCGCCGAGCGGCACGGGAACGAGCCGCGCGCCGAACGAGCGGAACACCTGCATCGCCCTGGGATAGGTCGGTTGCTCGATCGCGACCCGATCGCCCGGATCCAGGAGCGTGCGGGCGATCAGGTCGAACCCCTGCTGCGAGCCGTTGACGATCAGGATCTCCTCGGGACGCGCCTCGATGCCCGAGCCGAGCAGATACGCGGAGAGGAACTCCCGGAGCGGCGGATACCCCCCGACGGGGTAGTACTGGAGCAGCTCCTGCCCTTCGTTGCGCATGACCGTATTCAGGACTCGCCGGAAGGCATCGACGGGGAACAGGGCGCTGTCGGGGAGGCCGCCGGCGAAGGAGATGAGGCCCTGGGACGGGCGCCCCGGCAACCCCGGCAGCCGCCCGCGCTCGAGGTCGGCGGCGACGATCCGCGCCCCGCTCGAAAGGAGGCCGGACCAGTTGACGGCCGCCGGCGCGCCGGGCGGCACCGAGCCGGCCCCCTCTGGCGCCGCGGCCGGCGAGGCGACGAACGTCCCCTGACCGACCCGCGCCCGCGCCCGGCCGGACGCCACCAGCTCGTCATAGGCGACGGTGACCGTCGCCCGGTTCACCCCGAGGTCGCGCGCCAGCTCGCGGGTCGCTGGCAGCTTGACGCCCGGAGCCAGCAGCCGCTCCTGGATCAGCCGCTCCAGGTGGGTCTGGATCTGTCGCGCCAGCGGCACCGGTTTCGCCCGGTCGAGGGGGATGTGCATCGCTTGCTCCACTCCGCCATTTTCGTGCAATTCCGCGCGATGTAAAGAGCCAATTGGATCGCTCCCCGTGCGCGCCAATCGCGGACGCCCTCCGTCGCGTGCTATCATGGGTCTCACCGTGGCTGCCCGCCCGACGACCGGACTGGGACCGGAGCACCCCGAGATGGTGCTCTCACCGCCAGGATGCCCGACCCCTCCAGGAGCCTCCCGTTGACGGCACTCGACGCCGGCGCTGCACGCGAGGTGACCGCGGGGCGCCCCGACGCCGTCCGGCGGGCACCCGCGCGGGTGTCTCGCCAGGTCCCGCACAGCGTGACCCGAGGCGTGGCCATCTGGCTCGTGGTTCTGACGCTGCCCGGGGTGGCATGGGCCGGAGAGCTCCGGCTCAGGTGGACGGGTGGCGACACGGACCGCAACCCGGGCACGTGGACCATACGGCTGACCGAGGTCGAGACCGGGCAGGAGGGAACCTACACCGTCGACGGCGGGGATCCCGTGGTGTTCCCGGTGGGCGAGACGCGCGTCGCGGTGCCGAGCGCGCTCGGCCCCCATCGCCTCGCCGTCCGGGGCCCCGGGGAGCTCGTCCTGACCGATACGCGGACGCTCGTGGACGACGACACGACGCCGCCGCGTCTCACCCTCGAGTACGCGGGCCAGGGGACCCGCATCGTGCCCGGCGTCTGGACGATCACCCTGTTCGATCCGGAGAGCCCGCAGGCGGGCGGCGCCTACCGGATCGACGACGGACCGTGGCGCCCGCTCTCGCCAGGCTCGACCGTCGTCGCGGTCCCCTACTTCGCCGGCACCTACACGATCACGGTCAGAGCGACCAACAACGACCGGGATTCCCCCGGCGACGAGGAGGTGGTCACGCTCACCGACACCCGGCAGGTGAAGTAGCTCGACCTCGGACCCGCAGATCGACCCCAGATCTCACACGGAGGTGCTTCGATGGGACCGATGAAGGAATTCGCGGGCGTGTACTACCGCGACGGCGCGCTCGATCCGAAGACGCTGCAGCTCGTGGCCCTGGCTGCGATGGCGGCCGCGGGCTGCACCTCCTGAGTGCCGGGACGCTTCGCGGCTGCGAAGCAAGCCGGCGCCACTGACGACGAGATCAGCGAGACGCTCTACTACGCGATGCGCGGCGCCGCGCGCGCGACCTGGAGCACGATCAAGACCATCCCCGGCATCGAGGATTTCAACAAGGAATGGAAGACCGCGTACGAGCAGGAGAGCGGTCGGTAGCGTTGGCCGCCGCCCTGCTGCGCCTGGAGCGGCTCTCCAAGCAGTTTCCGGCCCGGCTCGCCGTCGACGATCTCTCGCTCGACGTCGAGCCGGGCGAGATCTACGGCCTCCTCGGCCCCAACGGCGCCGGCAAGACGACCACCATCAAGAAGGCCACGGGCCTCG